>JAUIKB010000236.1 GCA_030430975.1 Polyangia bacterium | reverse complement strand
CGGATGCCGGATCGGCAAAGCTGCGTTCGGAGTTGCAGCCGCCAGACAGGACCGCCACCATCAGAGTCGCGGCCGCGAGATGTGAGGCGATGCTGTGTCGTTCTGTGTTGACGCCAGATAAGCCCACATCGTGAGTCTAACCCAAAACGTGGGAGGGCACGACGAGCCGACGGCGCTGGAACAGCAAGGGTTCAGCTGACCCCGGAGAGCAACCGTGACCCGGTAGCGAGGAAGATTACCGTGTGAGCGCCCACCGCGAATAGACACACGCCCATGACAGCGAACGCCCACGCCGCCCGCCGACCAGCCACGGATGACGCAGCGACCGGGAAGGACCGTGTGAGCGCTGTTAGTCCCACGCTGAAATGAAAGCTCGCGGCGGCCAGCCCGACCAAGTAGCAGAACGCTTCGAGCGGCACGCCGCCGAAGACCGTAGCGCTGAGTCGGGCGACCAGCGTGGGGAAAAGGTCGGAGCTATCGATTCGTCCTAACGCGACCTGAAGCCGGTAAACCCAAAGATGATAGGCAAGAAAACAGAGCGTGACGACGCCGCTGGCGCGCTGCAAGCGGTGCAGCGTCGTAGCTCGTGAACTCGGTCTAAGTCGACGTCGCCGGATCGTCAGGACGACACCATACGCTGCGTGGAAAACAAGAGGTGCAAGGACGAAGACGGCCTCTGCAGCTACGCGCCAGGGGGGAGGCGTGCCACCGAGGGCCCGGTGCAGGGCGTCCGGTCCCCGCGTGGCATGGGCGGTCGACCACACATGATAGATCAAGAATACACCGAGAGGCACCGCGCCGGTGAGCGAGTGCAGCCGATCCAAGGCGGTCACTCGACGTGTCGATGTGGGCGTCACGGTTGTACCTGCATGCTGGGCTACCTCGGCCGTGCGTTGCATGGTACGAAATTCCTGCCCGTGTCCGCGCGTCATGCCAACAGAACTAGCCGTCGACTTTGCGGAGCGGTGATCCCAGGAAGCGTGGCATGTCTCATTTCGGCTGGCGTGTTCGGCTGCGGCGGCGAAAAGCAAGAGGCCACCGCTCCGCGCGCGTCGCTTGCGGCGGCGCCACGTGCTCAAACCGAGTTCCGGAAGCTGCTAATGCGCTGGATCGAGGCGCCGATGGATCGCGCCAGTCTCGAGGCGCCGCTATCGGCTTTTCTGCGCGAGTTCCCCAACGACGGCAGGGCGCGGCTAGCGCGCGTTTATTTGGCTTGGATCTACATCGACGAAGGCCAACTGGATCGCGGCCGCAGGTTCGCACTGCCGGCGCGCCGAGGGCGCCGAGGGGCCACGCGCGACTTCGCAGACGTGGCCGAGGCGGCTGCCAGGATTCGACTAAACGAGCCCGAGCTAGCT
Organism: Polyangia bacterium; assembly: GCA_030430975.1. Lineage (GTDB taxonomy): Bacteria > Myxococcota_A > Polyangia > Polyangiales > Polyangiaceae > JAUIKB01. Next base: position 6,420 of record JAUIKB010000236.1, on the reverse strand, counting down.
CTGAAGTTGCTCGAGCCGTTGCGGGGCAAGGTGATCGACCCGAGCGAACGCCTTCTATTCGGCGAGCAGCTCGTCCGCGCGTTGATCGCCGCCCACCGATGGCTGGAGGCCGTGCTCGTGATGGAGGAATGGCTGGTTGACTCCGCCGATCAGTATCGGGATTCGGTGCGAGCGCGCATCGCCACGCTGCTCCGCAAGGTGCCCAACGAGGGGCTCGAGCGCGGGCTTGCCGCATTGGAACACCAGAGTCGCGAGTCGGTGGCGGACTCTTCCGCTGAGCTGGCCAAGCAGTGGTTGCGTGATCGCATCACGCGTCGCCTACTCGATGCCGCGCTGTCGAGCAAAGACGCGGAGCTGGCGCGTCGCCTGCTGGAGCTGCGTGGCCTGGATTCGACCGTTGAACAGCGCACTCAGCTGGCTCGGCTGGCGACACGCGGCCGCCCCGCGCCGCGTATCCGAGGGCGCACGATAGGGTTGGTGCTGAGTACGAAAACCGCTCGCGGGCGCCGCCGCTCAGCGGAGTTGGCAGCGGGACTAATGACCGCCCTCGACCTGCCGGCGCCTGCCGGACGGACGGGACATGTTGAGTTGATCACGGCGCAGGACACCGGCGGTGACGGAGGCATGGCCGCCGCACTCAGCGAATTGGCGGGGCTTGGCGCGACGATTCTAATCGCGGGCGTCGAGTCAGACGGGGCCAGCGCCGCCCTGGACTACGCCGAGTCCGCGTCTGTTCCGGTGCTGCTTGCCGCCGTGCCAAAAGCCCACAGCTCGGCCCACCGGTTTGGGTTTGTGCTGGGCGTTACGCCAGGAGCGCAGATGCGTGCACTGCAGACGTCACGGCAGTTGGCATCTCAACGACTCGTGACCGTCGACGCTGAAGTATGCGGGCGCGCGGCTGCCTTTCCCGCCGTCGAGTGGCGTCGCGAGAGGGCGGACGCTGTGGTGTTGTTGGGGCCGGCAGACTGCGCGACCCGGTTGTCGAACTATCTGCGCCAGGCGAGGTTTCCGATCCCGATTGCGCTGGGCCTAGAGGCATCGGCGCTTTCTCACCGGGCCCCGCCGGGCGTCAAGCTCGCACTGGCTTCGGGTATGTTCCCGCTCCATGCCGATATCGTTAACCATGTCGCGCCCAGCAAGTCGATGCGCGAATGGAACCGCCAAAAACGCCGCGGCCCCACGTGGTATCAGGCCGTGGGTCACGACGCGGGTTCGCTGGTCAAGAGCGGGCTCAATAATTTTCCCACAGAGCAAACAGATGATCCCCAACGGGTCGCCGAGCTGCACAGGCGTGCTCAGGCGCGGCTGGCATCGGCACGAACTCGGCTTTGGACGACCGACGCTCGTGGTTTCGCTACAGGCCGGCGTCTGGCCCGGCGAGTTAGGGTCGTTGTTGTGAAACGGGCGTCACCGTGAGTGAGCCGAGCATCAGCATTCCGCTTCCGACCCGCCGAGCCACGACTAGGCTTGGGCGCCGATTGGCGAAGCTTTCGCAGCCCGGCGACCTGATCGTCCTCGAAGGGCCGCTGGGCGCCGGAAAGACGTTTTTGGCCCGAGCGTTTTGCCGCGGCCTCGGTTTGCCTCACACGATCCCGGTGACGAGTCCCACGTTCACGCTGGTTACGCTCTACGAAACGCAGCCGCCGATCGCCCACGCTGACCTGTACAGGCTCGGTCACGCTGACGAACTCGTCGAGCTCGGCCTCCGCGAGCAGCGCGATCTGGGTGCTGTCGTACTCGTTGAGTGGGGCGGCCCGTACGCTAGTGATCTCGGGGGGGACGCCCTGTTGGTGCAGCTTACCGACGAACCGCGCGGCGCGACCGTCAGCGCGACTGGTTTGCGCTCGTCCGGAGTGGTTTCGGAGCTGATCCGTGAGCGGGCTGTCCAAGACGGTAGCGCTGGGATAAGAACGACCAGTGGCGGCTGAGCAGGCAGACAAGGCGAAGGACGCGGGCGTCCTAGGCTGGGCTCTGTCGCGTGTGGTGGGAGGCTTCGACGCGCTCGGCACACAGCTGTTGGTTACCGGACGCACGGTGTTGTGGTTGATCCGACCGCCCTACCGCTTGGGGCAGTTCTTAGCGTCAATGGACTTCATCGGCGTACAGTCGGTGTTTATCGTTTCGCTGACTGGTGTGTTCAGCGGCATGGTGCTCGCGCTACAAACCGTTAATAGTCTTCGTCAGTTCGGGGCTGAGGGCGTGGTCGGTTCGGTTGTGGCGATCTCGCTCGCTCGGGAGATCAGCCCGGTGTTCGCATCGCTGATGGTAACCGCTCGAGCCGGAAGCGCGATGGCCGCTGAGCTTGGGAATATGCGGGTGACCGAGCAGATCGATGCGATCGTCACGATGGGCGTAAGCCCCACTCAGTACTTGCTATCCCCGCGACTGCTCGGAGCGGTCATCATGATGCCGCTGCTCTGCATTCTATACACGTGCGTCGGCATGGTGGGCGCTTGGTTCGTTGCGGTCAAAGGTCTAAGTGTCGATCCTGGTATCTTTATTTCCAACATTGAAAAATACATGCTGCCGCGTGACTTCTGGATGGGGGAACTCAAGGCGGCTGTGTTCGGGTTTCTGATCGCAACGATCAGCTGCCGTCACGGCTTCTTCGCCTCGGGCGGAGCCAAAGGCGTCGGCGAGGCGACGACGCGCGCCGTCGTTCAAAGCTCTGTGGCGATTCTGATCGCGAACTACCTGATCACGAGCTGGCTCACCGAGTTGTAGTCGTTTAGCCAGCGATTCAGCCCAAACATGGACGCTGGTTCGATGTGCTATAGGATTCGCGCGTGTCGACTTCCAGCCCTTCCACAGCTGACTCACCGAAGACGGGCGAGGCTCCGCCTCCGTCGATCGGTTCGGTTGTCGGCGGGCGCCGTAACCTGCTGTCCAAGCTGAGTCACGCACGTCGCTACCTGAGTTGGGGTCTGCTGCTCGTCCCGACGATTTGCGTGGTGGTGATCGACTTCATGCGCCGCGGCGAGCGGCTGGCAAAGCTGACGCCTCAGTATCAAGCCACCTATGCGTATGCCGTCCTCGAGAGCATCGTAGTGTGGTCGATTCTTCTGTACGCCGCCTCGCGTCGCCGTGGGTGGTCGCGCTGGCTGAATGCAGTGCTGTTCGTCGTCGCTTTGACGTTCAGCTTCGGCGGGCAGAAGTACTTCTACGATCAGTACAACGCGTACCTGAATGTCGATGTCTCGCTGTTCGCTTCGAACTTCATGGATAGCGTCGCGAACCAACTGTTCGCTGATATCGGTAACTATCTCAAAGCCAAACTGCCGTGGCTGATTACCGGCGTTGGGCTGATCGTCGTAGGGCGCATTATTCTGCGTCCCCAGGGACGACAGGCGCGGGTCGCCAGCGTGCTGGCGCCGCTGTGTTTGGTCGCTTCGTTCTTTGTCCCGGTGCAGCACCGGCACCTACAGGCGGCGACTCCCGACACGCTGTATCTACACGCGGTTGGGGGCTTGATTCGGACTCAGGCCGGGTGGACCAAGGAGTCGAACCAGATGCGCCCGCGCGTGCGCGAATCGCTCCCGGTGGAGAAGCTAACGTCGACGGTTCCCGCACCCCGCAACGTGTTGTTCCTCATCTTGGAAAGCGTACGCGCCGACGCGACGTGTAACGACGGCTACGAAGAAGGTTGCAAACGCACGCAATACACAAACGAGCTGCTGAAAAACCGCATCCCTCAGACGCAGATGCGCTCGATGGCGTCGTGTACTGCCATCAGCCTGGCGGTGATGTGGTCAGGGCTGTCGCCGGTCGAGTCCCGCGACAACCTGCATACCTGGCCGCTGATATTCGATTACGCCAAGGCGGCCGGCTGGGACCGCGCCTTCTGGACGAGCCAGAACATGATGTTTGGCAATGCTCGCCTGTGGGTCAAAAACCTCGGAGTGTCGCAGTTCGTGAGCGCGACCGATCTGGACCCGACCTCCGATCTCGATATGGGGGCGCCGGAGCATCTGTTGGCGGATCACGTCAACAAGAACATCGGCAAGCTGAAGGAGCCTTGGCTAGGGGTCGTCCAGTTTTCCAATGTCCACTACCCATATTATCTCGACCCGAACGGACCCAAGCCGTTCAAGCCGTACACGACGAGTAAGGCCCCGGACGACAATCCGTACTTCTTCAATCTATACAAGAACACGGTGCATCAGCAGGATCGCCACGTCGCGTCGATCATCAAGAACCTGAGGTCAACCGAAGCGGGCAAGCGGACGATCATCGTCTACACGAGCGACCACGCGGAAGCGTTTCGCGAGCACAACCAGATGGGTCACACCTTCAGTGTTTTTGATGAAGAAATAAAGGTGCCCGCCTGGATCGATGCACCCCCCGGTCTGCTGACCGAAGAAGAAGAAGCAAACCTGAAGGCCAAACGCGACAAGTACGTGTTTCACGTCGATTATGCGCCGACGATTCTCGACCTCATGGGCGTGCTGGACGAGCCGGGCGTGGCGAAGTACCGGACGAAGATGCCCGGACACAGCCTGCTACGAAAAGAGACGACAGATCAGCCCGTGGCTATGACGAATTGCGCAGGAGTGTGGAGCTGCGCGTTCGAGAACTGGGGATACATGCAGGCCAACATGAAGATCGAGGCCCGCGCTTGGGACACTGGCTGGCATTGCTTCGACTTGAAGAACGATCCATTCGAGAAGTTCAATTTGGGCGAGTCGAACCCCGATTGCGCACGGCTCAAGGCCGAGGCCCTCAAGACGTTCGGGCGATTGCCCGGCAAGCGACCCTAGCGCTTCGCGAGCGCGGTCGGTTCGAGTGACCAGTCGCCAACGACGCCACGACATCGGCTAGCATGTCGCATGGCCGCATCCAGCCCCCCGGGAACTGACGCGAGACGCTTCGCCGTTCGGGCTCACGGCGACCAACGCTATGGCGATCGGCCCTACTTCGAGCACCTCGACGCGGTCGTGGAGCTACTTCAGCGGCACGGCCATCCCGAAGCCATCGAAGTCGGGTTTCTGCATGACGCGATCGAAGACACCGATGTTTCGTTCGAGATGCTGCGGGACGAGTTTGGCGATGCGGTGGCGCGGGCCGTCGCGTTTTGTAGCGACGAGGCCGGACCCGATCGGAAGAGTCGCAAGCGAGCCACTTACGCGAGGATGCGTCGCGACGTCGTAGCACGCCATGACTGGCTGCAACTGGCCGTCCCCGCGAAAGTCGCGGACAGACTGGCCAATGTCCAGGCGTGTCGCCGCAACAACCCCGAGCTGCTGGCGGTGTACGCAGCCGAGCATGCGACGTTTCGCGAAGCGCTGTATGTGGACGGTCTGTGCGACAGCCTTTGGTTAGAGCTGGACGCATTACTTACCGGCCCAGCGGGATAGGGGCGTGCCTGATACGCTCAAGCTGCGCATCTCGTTCGACGCCCGATGCGCGCAGATCGGTGTGGATTGACACGGTCGCGTTGTCAGTTAACGAGACGATTCGGGGTGAGGCCGACGACGCGTCAAAACACGATCACGTTCTTTCTGGACCACGGTGGCCGATGTCACGCCCGTGTGTGCTGCGCCCGCTCTGGATCGTCGCAGCGCTGCTCGGTTCGGGTTTCATCGACTGCATCGTGTCCGAGGCACGCGCTGGTAAGGGTTGGAGTGTCGGTGATTGCTCGCGATGCCGCTGGGCATGGCGGCACTGCAGCGTCAGCTTGGTTGGCCGGCGCCGCGCCAGCGGGTCAGTGTGACCGTCGACGTGCCTTACGGCGCGACGTTCAGTGGCCCTTAGCCCTGAGGAACTTCACGAGGTCGCGATAAAAGGGCTTGTGCCGGAACGGATTGATCAGGCCCGGGATGTCGCCGAATAGGTGCCCGATCTCGTCGAAATGGTCGGCGGGGATGCAGCCCAAGAACGTTCCCCATTTTGAGTCCGCGACTCGCACCAGGCCGTCGTTTGGCGCCAGGTTGAAGCCGCCCGTTAAGTATATCTCGGTGGCGTTGAGCAGCGGGTCGATCGGGTCCAGCGCCAGGTTGTATGCGGAGACGAACGGTGGTGCGTTGGGCGCGACGCAGTTCGAGCCTCCCGGATGTCGGTCCGAGCGGCCGCCGATCGAGAAGTAGGCAACGCCGGGGCCGTCGGTGTACTCGGCGTTGAACGCAGCGATGCCGGGCGTTGAAAACTGCTTCATGGGTTCGATAATGGAAGTCTCGTTGCCCGCCGCGTCGTACAGCGGCCGTGCGATTAGCTTGACGAACCAGTCGATGAGGTTTTGGAGGTTCTGATTGGGAACGATGCCCAAGAGCGCGTCCGCTACCGGGGTGCCGTTGTGGGGCGTCGCGACGGTCAACACCGAGGCGACCCACTCGGGATGGTTGTGCTCGCCGACGCGCGCGTCGAGTCCGCCTTGGGAGTGACCGATGATGTTGACCTTGGCATATCCGGTCGTCGCGAGAATGT
>JAUIKB010000235.1 GCA_030430975.1 Polyangia bacterium | reverse complement strand
GACGGACCCAGCGCGAACATCAGCGCGGCGCTTGGTCCCGACGTGGTGCCCGCGCTGTTGGACCCCTCGCAGCTGCACCAGGTGATGCTGAATCTGCTGGTAAACGCCCGGGATGCCGTGGGTGCAAACGGCTCGATCTCGATCACCACGTCGTCGTACCGCGTGGACGACGAGGAGGTCACGCTGCCCGCTCGTCCCGGCAACTGGGTGATGGTGACGGTCTCTGATGACGGTCCTGGTATGGACGCCGCCGTGCGGGCACGTATCTTTGAACCCTTCTTCACGACGAAGGCCGACAGCGGCGGCAGCGGGCTTGGACTGTCGACGGTCTACGGCATCTTGCGCCGGGCCGGCGGCTGGATTTCTGTTAACAGCGCACCGGGTCAGGGCACGACGTTCGTGGTAGCGCTTCCGGTAGCCGAGCAGCCTTCGGACCCGGACGAACAAGCGACCGACCGGTCTTCCGCCGCCGGGTTGCGCGTTGCGCTGTGTGATGACGAGGCTCGACTCGCACAGCTCACGGCGCGGCTGCTTTCAGACCAGGGGCTTGACTGCGAAGTCTTTACGACTGGCGCGGCACTGCTGAATCGACTGCGGAGCACGCGGCTGCCCGACGTCATTCTGTTGGATGTGAGGCTGTCAGACGTCGATGCAACGTGGGTGCTCGAACACATGGATGCCGAACGACTGGATGTTCCAGTCGTGTTGACCAGCGGGTACGCCCAAGACGACCTGCCGCCAGAGCTAAGTCAGCACCCCAGGGTCAAGGACTACGCAGCCAAGCCGTATCACGCTGATACGCTGGCTGGACAGCTTCGCGGCGCGGTGGGTTCAATGGCCACCCGCAGCGGTGGACACGGGTAGTGCGAGGACGATTACATGGCAACCAAAGGTAAACGACAACCGTCGCAGGGCAAGCTGGCGCCCGAAAAGGAACGCGCCTCACAGATTGACGCGTTGATCCACACGCTTGCGGAACGGGGCATCACGCGCGCGAAAATCGGAGGTTTCGATGTCGACGGTGTCTTGCGCGGGAAGTATGTATCCTTGAAGAAATTCGAGTCGGCCCTTCGGTCCGGTTTCGGGTTCTGTGACGTGATATTCGGATGGGACGTCGCGGATGCGCTTTACGACAACTCGCGCGTTACCGGCTGGCATACAGGCTACCCAGACGCGCATGCTGTGCTGGACCCGAAGACTCTGCGCGACATCCCTTGGGAACCCGGGGTCACGTCGATGCTGTGCGACTTTCGTGACGGGGACGGCAACGATCATCCGGCGTGTCCGAGGTCAGTGCTTAGGCGCGTTATCGCCTACGCGGAGAAGCTTGGATTCGAGCCGTTGGTCGGCGTTGAATTCGAATTCTTCTTGTTTCGAGAGACCCCCGAGTCTGCCTACGAGAAGGGCTTCGCCGACTTGACTCCGGTCGACCGGGGCATGTTCGGGTACAGCTGGATACGCACCGCGCAGGGCTCGGAACTCATGCGCGACATCCTCGACTCGATGGACGCCTTCGGAATTCCGCTCGAAGGTCTTCACACCGAAACCGGCCCGGGGGTGTACGAAGCTGCGATCACGTACTCCTCTGCGCTGCGCGCGGCGGACAACGCGGCTCTGTTCAAAACGGTGCTCAAGGAGATCGCAACCCGTCACGGCCTCGTCGCCACGTTCATGGCCAAGTGCGACGCGAAGCTGCCGGGGGCCAGTGGCCATCTTCATCAGAGCTTGATGCGTGGCGGCAAGAACGCGTTTGCGTCTGCGCGCAAACCTTCGAAGACACTCGGCCACTACATCGCTGGTCAACTAGCGCTGATGCCGGAGCTGACCGCGATGTATTCGCCGACGATCAATAGCTACAAGCGCTACGTGCCCGGCCTGTGGGCACCGCTCACGGCGTCCTGGGGATACGACAACCGAACCTGCGCGATTCGAGTGCTTTCGCCGGCCGATCCGAAGGCGGCCCGCGTCGAATATCGCCAAACAGCGGCCGACATCAATCCGTATCTCGCGATTGCGGCATCGCTGGGTGCCGGGTTGTACGGCATTGAAAAGCAGCTCGCGTGCCCGCCAGCATCCACCGGTGAGGCGACCGACGGTGCTCCGTTGCCAACCGATTTGGGCGCCGCCGCCGCGCTATTCGGTCGATCCCGCGCAGCCAAGAAGCTGTTCGGTGCTGAGTTTGTCGATCACTTTTCGCGCACGCGGGATTTCGAGTGGCGCGAATACCAGCGCGCCGTGACGAACTGGGAACTAAAGCGCTACTTCGAGATCATCTAGCGCGAGTAACGAAATCGGTGGCGCGTGGCGTCAAACCGCGCACTTCGAGAACTCGTGGAGTACAGTCGCGGCATGACGATCTGGAGTTTCCCAACCCGCATCGTGTACGGCGCTGGCCTCGCGTTGAACCTTGCGGATGAAGCGACCCGCCTTGCTATGAAACGACCGCTGGTGGTGACGGACCCCGGCGTCGCCAAGGCGGGTTTGCTCGATCCGGTTCTCGATTCGCTGACGTCGGCGGGTCTGGATTGCGCTGCGTTTGACGGCGTTGACGGGAACCCGGTGGAGGCGAACATCGCCGATGGCGCGGCCGCGTATGCCTCGCACGGTGCGGACGGTATCGTCGGGCTCGGCGGGGGCTCGCCGCTGGACGCCGCCAAGCTCATCGCGGTTCGCAGCGTTACCGATCGCTCGTTCGAGGAACTGGACGACGCGGCGGGCGGGTCGGAGCATATTCCCGCCGACCTGCCGCCCGTCATCGCCGTGCCCACGACGAGCGGAACCGGTAGTGAAGTGGGTAGAGCCGCCGTCGTGACCGTCGCGTCGACCGGGCGAAAGACCGTGATATTCGCGCCCCAAATGTTGCCGCAGGTGGCGATACTGGATCCCGAGCTGTGCGTGTCGATGCCCGCGCGGGTGACCGCCGCGACGGGTTTCGACGCACTGACTCACTGCGTCGAAGCCTATTGGGCGAAGGGAGATCATCCGATGGCCGACGCTATCGCTCTGGAAGGCATCCGCACCGTCGCGACCAACCTCCCGAAGGTCGTCGCCGACGGGTCGAACATTGCGGCGCGCGGGATGATGATGAAGGCGGCGATGATGGGCGCGGTGGCGTTTCAAAAGGGGCTCGGAGCGTGTCACTCGCTCGCGCACCCCCTGTCGAGCGATTGCGGCGTCCACCACGGGCTGGCGAACGCGCTGTGCCTTCCGGCGGTTACCGCGTTCAACGAGTCCGCGATCCTGGAGCGTGTACTTCACGTCAGTCTGCTGCTCGGGGGGGCTGCGAAACCCGGTGCGTGCGTTGAGGCTCTGCGCGGCCTGAAGCAGTCGATTGGGCTACCTGCGCGCTTGCGCGACGTCGGCGTCAAGGAAGACCAACTCGCCGCATTGGCAGACAAGGCGATCGACGACGCTTGCCATCAAGACAATCCACGAACCTGCAGCCGCGATGAGCTGCTCGGTCTGTATCGAGCTAGCTACTAGTCTGGCCGGGCTCCGGATCGAGGAGTCTTAGCAGCGACTCAGCGACGTCAGACGCGCGGAACTCGACGCCGACCTCTAGCAAGGTTTGGGCCCCAAGCACGGTCGCGACCAAGAGTAGTGCGACGTGGCGGGGAGCAGGGGCGTCGCTTCCAGTTCGTTGGGCGGTGCCCGCCAACCGCCGAATCACGTCTTCCAAGCTCGCACGATAGCGGTCGCGCACGACGTCCGATCGGGCGCACGCCTGCAGCAACTGATGGCTCGCCACGGTGCCGGGCGGGGGAAAGGCGCCGAGGTCAGCGGCTTGAGCAAACGTCTTGATGACGCCCGCGAGCGATTCTCCGGAGCCCAACAGAGCGTCCACATAGGCGGTAGTGAATTGCTCCATCACCGCCGCGATGAGTTCCTCGCGATCGCGAAAGTGCACGTAGAACGCGCCTCGTGTGTACCCGGCTCGTTCACAGATCGCATCCAGGCTGGGCGCGTCCAAGCCTTCCTCTGCGAACGCCGACATCGCCGCGACGATCAGCGCCGTGCGCGTTTCACGTTTCGCCTGTTCGCGCTGGTTCCGAGTTGACATACGAGTTCGTATGTATCAAGTTCTCACATACGACGTCGTATGTGAGGGCATTAATGCAAACCACCGTTCAGACCGCGTCTCGACCGCTGGGTGCCGCCGCTGGCTTCATGCGCCACCTGCTGTGCCTGCTGATTCCCGTTTGGAGCGTGGCGTTCGTGTTCAGCGGTCCCCATCGCTGGTGGGTTGCGATCGCATCGGCGGTGGTGCTGCCCGCGACCGTGTGGATCGACGGCCGCGCCAGGCCCGCGCGCCACGCGCCGCCGGAGAAACCTTCGCGCGCGGCGGGCGACATGCTCTTGGTCGTTCTTTCGGTCCTGCATGTCATCGCGATGGTTGGGTACTGCGAACTGGTCACCCGCGCCGGCCCGGGGTCTTGGGACGCGCTCGTCGGATTGCTGCTGGTCGGGACAAACGCGGGCTACTCCGCGATCGTCGTGGCTCACGAGCTGATTCACCGGCGCTCGAAGCTCCAGCGCACGCTGGGACGACTGCTGCTGGTGACCGTGCTGTACGAACATTTCTACACCGAGCACATCCGCGGTCATCACGCGCGGGTGGCGACCCCGGACGATCCGGCGTCAGCGCGTTTCGGAGAGCGCTTCGAAGCGTTCTTTCGCCGCACCGTTCGCGCACAATTCGTCAGCGCTTGGCAGCTGGAGTGCAGGCGCCTGGGCGACGCGACCATGCGGCTGTGGGACGTGCGCCAACGCCGCAACCGCGTCCTGCACGGGATCGCGGCTCAAGTCGCGATGCTCGTTGCGGTTGGGGCTGTTTGGGGATGGCAGGGCCTGGTGGCGTGGGTAGCGGTCGCCGTGAGCGGCATACGCCTCCTCGAGGCCGTGAACTACTTCGAGCACTGGGGGCTCGCTCGCGCTGGCAAGAAGGTGACGACCGTAGATTCTTGGGACGCCGAGTCGTGGTTCACGCTGTACTCGCTCGTTGGGCTATCACGCCACGCGGACCACCACGCCCACGCAAGCCGGCCGTTTCAGCAGCTCAGGCACTTCGACGAGAGCCCGAAGCTGCCGCGCGGCTACTTCGGGATGGTCACGATGGTGCTGATCAACGACCGCAGAGCGATCAAACTGCTGACCCGCGAGCTGCGTCGCCGGCGCCTCGGCCCGTATGCGGAATCAAATCAACCCGTGCGGCAGGCGGCGTAGGCGAATTTCATCCGGCACTCGGCGGTTATTGGTAGCCTGATCGCGACATGGATAGCGAAGCTCCAATGAGCGCCGTTCGAGACGAGTTCGGCTTCGAGCTGGTCAAGCTACTTCTGCAGTTTGTGTGGGCTGATGAAGAGGTCAGCTCCGACGAAGACGCAAAGGTCCGGGAGTTTGCCACCCAGCTGGGCGTTGGACCTGCTCACGCGGACGAGCTGACGGCGTACTTGAGCGGCGCGGCTCCGCTCCCGCCTCCCAATCTAGCGGTGTTAAAGCCGCGCAAGGTTGAGGTGTTGCGCGCCGTTCGGCAGTTGCTGCATGCGCTCGGTCAGTCGGGCGATGCAGAAAACGAACTCGTCACGCAGATCTCGGCGCTGCTGCGCTGACGTCCCCAGAGCGGGTCAGCCCTCGGCCGAGCGCAGAGCGGACAATGCCGCGCGAAAGACGTTAGCCTTCAATTCCTGGTCGTCGACGAGCGACGGCCGCCCAAGCCGATCAGCGGCCTCCTGCATTTCTGTTGCTTTGCGCTCAAGGCGCTCGGCCTCGCGCTCCAGCACGTCGTAGACCTGCGCCCGTTGCGCGGCCGAAGCATTTCCCCAATCCATGGCGCCTCCTCTGTAACGGAAGAACTTGGAGCGGGGCACGGGATTCGAACCCGCGACATCAAGCTTGGGAAGCTTGCACTCTACCAACTGAGTTAGCCCCGCAGAGCACCGAGAGTCTATCCGTGCCGGCCCAGCTGTAAAGCACTGCCTGGCTCGGGGCAAGGCCGGGTTTGCGGCAACGAATGACGCGCGGCGGCATGAACGCGATACTCCGCCTGCTTGACCGTGACCCCGTTCGTCCCGTATTCACGAGGGGCATGAAAGTTTCGACGATTCGCTCGGTGTGTGAATGCCAGGCCCGCCTGGGCGCGGACCTCGACGAAAACAAGCACGTGATGCGAGGGTGGGCGGCCGAAGCACGGCGTCGCCGGGAGGAGCCGGCAGCGGCGATCACGATCGGCGCAGAGAAGCCGCGGTTCGATGTGGGGTGGCTGTGCCCGTTTTGTATGCGCAACACCCTGCGCAGCTTCGATGCATCGGGACTTTCGTGGCGCGAAGCGCCCAATCCGGAGCCTCCCAGCGAACCGACGGCTGCCCCAGCGCCATAAGATGTCATGCCAGACTTTGCCATGATGACGCGTGGCCGGGTAACCTGCCGTCATGAACGGATCCGCGATGCATGAGCCTCTGTTCGGGGCGCTCGCTTCTCTTCGTGATGGCTGGCCGGCGAGAGGGTGGAGCTGGGACAGCCGTCTAGCTTGTGTGTCATCGTCGTTTCCCGGCGACGTGGCAGAGACCGCTCGCGCCGCCGCTAAGGCGTCGCTGACGTTTGAGTGGGACGCCAAGAGCTTGTCGCGCGCGCCGCGCGAGGTAGCCGATCTAGCGGAACAGAGCGGCGGGCTTCGGTCGGGTCAGTACATCTTCACCACCGCCGTTGTTGGCGGTGCGATCGCGTTCGGTCTGTGGTGGCCGTGGAACGACGACGTCACCACGTCGCTTCGCGCTGGGCTCGCGGGCGCTCGCGTGTCCGGCGAAGAACTGCGGCTGCAGGAGATATTCAACGTCACGCTCTAGCGCTGGGCGGCGGCTACGGCGTGCAAGCCTCGGTCGTCTCGCCCGTGGTGCAGCCGCTCATGTCCTTGAAGTCGCACTTACCACCGCAGGTGTTTTCGATGACGCCGGTGGTAAAGAATTGATCGAGCTGAACTCGAGCGGGTTCTAGCTTGCGTAGCTTTCCGTGAGGATCGTCGCAGGCTCGCTGGGGGATGTTGCACTCGGGATCATCGGGCAGACCGAAGTCATATTCGACGTAGCCGGATTCGCCGTCGACCTTCGTCGTCTTTTCCAGGCCGTAGATATCTACGATTCCAGTATCGACATGTGAGGCGCCCACCGCCCGCGCCATGACGTGTGCTGCGACGTTGGCGACCTGATGATCACCGCGCGCAGCGCGCATCAACACAGCGTGTTTCGGAGTGTCGGGTAGCATGTCCTTGGCGATCATGTGCGTGTAGCCGCTCGGTTCAACCCGGTCCCACAGCATCTGCGTCAGTCCGAGCAGCAGCTGCTGATCTCGCGGGTCCGGCCACGAGACGCGGAGAACGGCGAAGAACTTATCAAAGTCCACGCTGCGGTTGAGCAGCAGATTGTAAGGCTGTCCCATGACGCCTAGAGCGCCGCGCGTCACGTCCTGCGTCAACGCCATGTAGACGCCGCCAGCGATGCCGCCCTGACTAATCCCGTGGTAATAGCGCTCATCCGCGTTGATGTATTGCCCGTAAGTAGCGTCTTTGCTGAAGGCGTTCTTCATCATGCGCATTGCCAGCAGGCTGTTCAAGAAGCCTTGGTGCATGCGGTCAAACATCTCCTGGAGCCGGTGTCCTTCGCCTTTGGCGAGGATCAGCGCGATGTGGTTCTCATCGTCGGAAGCCATACCGATCAGGTCGACTGCGAAGGTTGGGATGTAATTTCTCGCAACGATTGGTTGCAAGCGTATCCGATCCTCTATGGCGAGAAACAG
>JAUIKB010000234.1 GCA_030430975.1 Polyangia bacterium | reverse complement strand
GCGATCCAGGTTCCGACATCATGATGGCGCCGATCGTCATGCAACTGGATGACGACGATTGCGATGGCAAAATCACCGCACGCGACATCCCGGAGATCGTCTTTTCCACGTATCTGACGAACTATCACAACAACGGCATGACCCACGCGATCAGCATCGTCGGAGGTCAAGTCGTCGAGAAGTGGTCGATCAGCAACCACTTCGAACCCACGCGACAGTTGGCCGCCGGCAACATCGACGGGCTGCCTGGCAACGAGGTGGTCGGCTGCCTTGAGGGCGGGGGGGTCGGCGCCGTCAACGGCACAGACGGATCCGAGCTCTGGTCGACGACCGACGCGACATCCTGCCTCATGCCGAACATCGGTGACTTGGATCAAGACGGCACGCCTGAGGTCGTCATCGCGTACGGCATCTACGATGGCGCGACAGGCGCGCTGAAATCGCGACTGCTGCCTGCCCCGACGTCGCCCCCCGTACTCAGCGATGTCACCGGCGACGGCTACCTCGACATCGTCACCGGCAATCGCATTTACGACCGCACGGGGGCACTAGTCGTCGATATCGCCACGGCAGCCGCCGAGTTCAGCACCGGCAACGAAGACTGGAAAGCGGCGTATCCGGGTGTCGCGGACTTCGATGGCGACGGCAAGCCGGAGATCGTCGCGATCGACAACCTGAATCAGCAGATGCTGGTATGGCGGTACACAGCAGCCGCTCCAAACTTCGAGATCGTGCGTCAGAACGTCGACATTCGCTCAGCCGTACAAACCGAGCAATGTCCCAGCGGCTGGGGCGCAAGCCACGGCGGCGGCCCGCCGACCATCGCTGACTTCAACGCCGACCAAGTGCCGGACATCGCCACCGCTGGCGGCAAGACCTACGTCGTGTTCGACGGCGCAAAGGTCATGGACAGCACTGTGGCCGACACGGACACCGTGCTGTGGCGCGACGTGACCACCGACTGTTCGTCCGCATCGACCGGCAGCACGGTGTTCGACTTCGACGGCGATGGCAAGGCGGAGGTTGTCTACTCCGACGAGGTCAAGTTGCGGATCTACAACGGCGCTAATGGAACCGTGCTCTGGGACACCTGCAACACCACCGGCACGCTGATCGAGTATCCACTCGTCGCTGACGTCGACAACGACGGCCATGCCGACATTGTCGCCGTTAGCAACATGCTGAGCGCAACCTGTGACGAGAACGGCTCGCCTACGCAGCAGGCGGGTGTGCGGATCTTTGGCGACAACGAGGGCAAGTGGGTGCGCACGCGGCGCGTCTGGAACCAGCACGCCTACCACGTCTCCAACGTTGAAGAGGACGGCACGATCCCAACCATCGAGGAACCCAATTGGACCGCTAAGGGTCTGAACAACTTCCGCCAAAACAAGCAGCCCGGCAGCGAGTTCGCGGCACCAGACCTGGTCGTCACCCTCGCCGCGCTGTGCACATCCGGCGACCAGCTGAGGCTCGTCGCGACGGTCACCAACGTCGGACAGGCTGCAGCACCCGCCGGTGTCCCGGTCGGGTTCTACAGCGGCAGCTCAGCACCCGGGATGAGCCTGGGTCAACTCACGACCAACGGACCGCTCTATTCGGCCCAGTCAGAGGTGCTAACCCTCGACCTCGGAAGCGTCGACCCAGCCGTGATCGCACTACCGGCCTTCGCGATCGTCGACGACACGTCGACTCCTCACCCGAGCTGGACCGAGTGCAACACCGACAACAACGCGAGCGACGCGGTCGAAATCATCTGTCCCCAGGGCCCGAAATAGCCCATCGCAGACGTGAACCCCCGGGACGCGTAAACCAGTTCACCGGACCTCCGTGAACCCCCGGGACGCGTAAACCAGTTCACCGGACCTGCCCGAAACCAACTGTCCCCACACGATCCACGTGGTTCGGCGTTTGCGCACCGCGCCATGGACGCTCGATTTTGACTCGGACACGTTTCTGTCGGCACGCGAGCCGAAGATGCCGTGATAAAACGACGGACGGCCACTGTCGGCGACGTGAAGGAGAGGGCGGATGACACCGTACCAGACGACGAATCATTACCTGGAGCAAGGCTTTGAGCTGCTGAAGCTCGACGAGCGTTACAAGACACTGCTCATTACGCCGAGCCGTGAGCTTCGAGTCGAGCTGATCATCGAAAAGGACGACGGCACGATCGGCAATTTCATCGGCTACCGCGTGCAGCACGACAACTCTCGCGGACCGTTCAAGGGCGGCCTCCGCTACCACCCGGAAGTTGACGTCGACGAGGTGCGCTCGCTCGCCAGTTTAATGACATGGAAAACAGCCATCGTCAATATTCCCTACGGCGGCGCCAAGGGCGGCATTCAAGTCAGCCCGCGAGAGCTTACCCCGCGAGAACTGGAACAGCTGACCCGAAAGTTCATCGATCAGATCGGCGAGTTCATCGGGCCGCAAACGGACATTCCCGCGCCCGATGTCAACACGAACGCTCAAATCATGAGTTGGATGTTCGACCAGTACAGCAAACGCTATGGCTTCAGCCCAGGCGTAATCACCGGCAAGCCAGTCGAACTGTATGGTTCGCTGGGACGTGATGCAGCCACGGGGCGAGGTTGTCTTTTCGCGATCCGCGAGGTGTATAAGCACAAAGGCGAATCGCTCAAAGACAAGACGTTCATCATTCAAGGGTTCGGCAACGTCGGCAGCTGGCTAGCAAGGCTGCTCATGGACGAGGGCGCCAAGGTGCTCGCCGTCAGCGACATCAAGGGCGGCATCTTCAACGGTGACGGGCTGGATATCGACAAGGTATTTCAGCACGCCAAGGAAACCGGCAGTGTTGTTGAGTTCGCCGGTTCGGAACCCATCTCCAACGAGGATATCCTGACCACGGAGTGCGACGTGCTGACGCCAGCGGCGCTCGGTCACGTCTTGACGTCCAAGAACGCCAATGACGTTAAGGCAAAGTACGTTCTCGAAGCGGCTAACGGCCCCTGCACGGCAGAGGCTGACGCGATCCTCAACCGCCGTGGGATCGTCGCGATCCCCGACATCTTCGCAAACGCGGGCGGCGTGACCGTCAGCTACTACGAGTGGGTCCAGAACAACCAATTCCTGCGCTGGACCGAGGACGAGGTGAACAAGCGTCTCGAAGAAACCATGGTCAAGGCGCACAAGGGCCTCGCCGCAGCGATGGACGAGTGGTCGTGCTCCATGCGCACCGCAGCGTTCGCGCTAGCGATTCAACGCGTTAAAGAGGCCACCGACCTTCGCGGCCTCGGGTGACCGATCAACGCGTCGGCGCCTCACTTTCAGGCAAACAGCTGAGCGGCGAACGGTCGCGTGGCAGACGGCCGAACGGCAGACGAAACGTCAGCATCCGGAAGCGGCTAGCGCTCGGATCGCTGACGGTCGTCGCGGCGGTCGCGTGCCGGCAATCCCGCATCGAAACGAAACCGAGTGCCGAACCGATTGCTCAGACCGCATCCCAGCCTGCGCCGTCCGCTCCACACAGCGCCAAGGCTCCGAAGCCATCGGGCACGCCGCCCAGCCAGATGGCGGCTCCATACGCCCCCGACAAGAAGCGCTACGCCTGGCTGCGCGGGGACTACAAGATGCCGCCTGCAACCGGTTCGCTTTCGGCGCGGCTTCGACCTCCAGCGGGCTTCAAGCGCGTCGACGTCACGGATAACCCGTTCGGCGCGTGGCTACGCGACCTGCCGCTTGCGGCCCCTGGAACCCCCGTTCGGAGTTTTCGCGGAACGGTCATCCATCCCGGGGATCATCCGAACATCGCCGCCGTGGTTGCGATCGACATAGGCATCGCCGACTTACAACAGTGCGCCGACGCGGTCATGCGGATGCGCGCCGAGTGGCAATGGTCCGCTGGCGACCAGCAGATCAGCTTCAACGCTGCTTCCGGTCAGAAGCTGCCCTTCAGCCGGTGGCAACGCGGCGAGCGTATCGCGCAAGTCGGCCGAGGCATTCAGTGGAAGCCTACCGGACTACCCGTAAAGTCCGACGATCACCGCAGTTTTCGCAAGTACCTGAACGCGGTATTCGCGTGGTCGAACACCGTAGCCCTGTCCCGTCAGGCCAAGTCGCAAGACGTCGCCGCGGTCAAGCCGGGCGACTTCATTATCGAACCCGGCAACCCAGGCCACGCGGTGCTGTTTCTAGACCTGGCCGAAAAGGATGGCGAGCGAGTCGCCCTGCTGGGGCAGAGCTTCATGCCCGCGCAGAGCTTCCAAGTGCTGCGACCCAGCGGACCGTCAGCCTGGTTCAAGATCGACGCGAGTCAACCGCTCAAGACACCGTTCTGGCGAGCGTTTCCGTGGAAGTACTTACGAACGCTCGACAAGACCACCGGATAATCTAGACGCCCCTTCAACACAGAAACCGGTTGGCGGCAGCGTCAGGGGCAGCCGCAGTCGCCCGTACAATCCAGGGAGAAATTGATCGTATAACTGCCGGCCTTACCGGTCGCGCTGTCGATCAATACCGCTCGCCACTCGTCGCGACTCGCGGTCACCTGGTACGTAAACGGCGCGCCTACGATCGGGTTGCAAGATGGCGACGTGTTGACGCACTGAGGGTCGCAACTCGTCGACGCGCCGACGCGCATGTGCAGATCGGTTTCGACATCGCACGGCGCGCCGGCCGTCACCTCGACCGTGAGTTGCTCGCCAGCGTACATGTAGATCACGTACTGCTTGTTCGGGCCGCCGCTGCTGCAGCCAGAGGTCCCCTGGGACGAGGTCCAAGGACAAAGATCGTGAACCTCGCTCCACCCGGCTTGTGCATCGCGGCGCGCAACGACCTGGGGGCTCGCGCAGAAACGTCCTAGGCCCGCCGTAGCGGCGCACGCCTCCACACAACCCGACCCCCCAGAACCACCCGACCCCCCGACGCTGGAACCACCCGATCCCGACGCTCCGCCGCTGGACGAACCGCCAACGCCAGTACCGCCCTGCGCGCCTTGGCCTCCCTGTGCGCCATTGCCGCCCTGTGCGCCTGTACCGCCCTGTGCGCCTGACCCGCCCTGTGCGCCTGTACCGCCCTGTGCGCCAGTACCGCCCTGTGCGCCCTGGCCTCCCTGAGCGCCGGTGCCAGCCTGTGCGCCTTGGCCGCCTTGCCCCGAGACCGCACCGGTCGCACCCTGCCCCCCCGTCGCACCACCGGCCGGCGCCAAGCCGGCACCCCCGGACGGAACGAGGCCGGTTCCGCTTCCGCCGAAGCCCGCCGTCGCACCGCCGTTGCCCGCAACGCCGCTGCCGGGCCCCGGCGCGTCGTCAAAAGCCGTACATGCGCCGACTACAGCGACAAGCATGAGCACCCAGTGTCCGCGTCCGCGCACCTCTCACAGGGTAAGGGACCTGGCCGCCGCGCGCAAACCGCCTAGGCAGCCGGGGGCGCCGGCGGTTCGTCATCGGACCGATCGGCGCCAACCGTTTCGATAGTGTAATCTACCTTCACCCGGCGCGGCTCCACTTGGGGTCGCGACGCTTCGCGCAGCTCACGCCGCTGCCGGTAGCGATAGCCCACGTAGAACGCAAGCGCGACGGCCACCCAAAACAACAGCTTCACGCTAGCTCACTACGCGCTTCTGAGGCGGTGGGCAAGCAAGTCACCGTAACACCAGCAGCTTCACTCCCGAAGCCTGCCGGCGCAGGATCACCTCCCGGCACGCGCTTTGTCTCCGATCCGGGGCACCCACCGCCGGTGCCTTTTCTCGCAAGCGTTCAGCTGGCATAACTCGGCATCGCGATCGTCAACCAAACGTCCCCGGGAGGTCCCATGCCAAAGCGAATTCACCTAGCTCCATGTCCTGCCTGCGCGCGACACATCCGTGCCACTGAAGGCCAGTGTCCCTTCTGCGCCCAGCAGCTCGCCAACGAGTGGGCGCCGCCTCGACGACGCGTGAAGAATCGAGCGCGACTCAGCCGCGGAGCAGCAATGGCTGCGGGTGCCGCAGCGGTCATGAGTCTCGCCGCGTGCGGGGGCGGTCAGCAGCCCGACCCTGCTACGCCTGCGAACCCGAGTGATCCGGTCGGGCCGACTGACCCCCCTGCACCGCCCGTCGCCGCTGACGACGATGACGACGACGATGACGCCAACATGGTGGCCGAATACGGCGCGCCAGCGCCTCCCGACGACGAACCGATGGGCGCGCCCGAGTACGGAGCACCACCGGACGCTGACGACGACGACGACGATGACGACGCGCCGATGATGGCACCCAAGTACGGCGGACCGCCCAACCTGTAGGCGGCTTAGTGACTTAGGCAGAGGTCGTCGAAATGGACGACCGACCCGGCGTTCACGACCAGTGACACCCTGGCGCTCGAGCTATTGGCCGGACCAGGTCCGGGTGGGATCAGCACCTGTTGATACTGTGGACCGGTGTTGGGTATCTGCACTGTGCGCGTGGAGAGAATTTGATCGTCGGCTGTGCCGAGGAACGTCAGGACGAGTTCGCCCGTGGGCGTGCTGGTTGCGCTTTTGACCGCAACCCAGACGTGCCCGCCCAGATCTTTGCCCGGCTCGACCTTGAAGACTTCACTAATCATGCCGCCGCGGTAGGGGCCGGGTAGGGCCACTACGACACTGCTCGCGTCGAGCAGCACGGCCCAGTCACCTGCGTGAGCGAACTTGTCTGACGTGAACTTGCCGCCTACGCCAGACTGCTCGAACGACTTCCAGTTGACTGGCTGCTCGCTCTGAACGGATTCAAACGCAGAATTTTCCACCAGGCTATTTAGACAAGACACACCCGTGCTCCCGCCGGAGCCACCAGCGCCACCGCCGGAGCCACCAGAGCCACCAGAGCCACCGCTCGCGCCGCCGGAACCACCCGTGTTGCCGGCCGAACCGCCGGACCCACCGGTCGTGCCGCCCACGCCACCCGTCGCACCGCCAGCCCCACCTGAGCCGCCGGCGGTGCCACCCACACCACCCGTCGCGCCTCCAGCGCCACCGCTTGTCCCGCCAGACCCGGCGGCGCCACCCGTTGAGCCACCGGATCCGCCGGTAGACCCGCCAGCCCCTGCCGATACGCCACCAGCACCCCCCGACTGCGAGCCGCCGCTGCCTTGCCCGCCGCCGCCGGTCGCCGTGCCTGCTGTGCCGCTGCTGCCGCCGACTTCACCGCCGGATCCGCCTCCACCTACAGCACCGGAACCGGTCTCAGCGCCAGACCCGCCGCTGCCGTCAGCGATCTGGTCAGGAAATGTGGAACACGCACCTACTACGACAAGCGGAACCAGAAACGAAAAGCGCACCCGGGCAGTTTGGCAGATCGTCCACCGCCGAACCACGGCGATCACTCAGCCGGCGAGCATCAGGTGGTTCGCTGACCTACACCGACGTCCATTCACGCCACTTCCGTAAACGCGCTAGGCTCTTGCGGATGAAACAACCCTCGCTGTTCGCCTCCGCCGCAGCCGGCATTTCTTGGGTCGCGTTCGTCATCACTGGCGCAGTTGGCGGGTGTTCTTCAACTGGAAACGGCCTGCCGTCAACGAGCGCTGGCGGAGGCTCGTCGGGCAGCGCGGGCTCCGGCGGCAGCGCCACGGGCGGGCTCAGCGGCTCGGGCGGTAACGCGGGCGGCTCCGGCGGCGGTGCGATGGGCGGCACCGGCAACGCGGGCAGCTCCAGCGGAGGCGGGGGAGCCGCCGCGATGGGTGGATCGGGTGGGTCGGCTGGCTTGGGCGGCTCGGGCAGCAACAGCTGCACGTCGGTAACTCTGGGCGCGCACATCGTCACGGATACCGAGCCGGGCGGCTCGAGCATCGCCTACGCGCTGGACGGGCTCGACCCGACGCAAACCAACGTCGTCTA
>JAUIKB010000233.1 GCA_030430975.1 Polyangia bacterium | reverse complement strand
ATGGTTGGCCATGTCGCGCGCGATGTCCTCGGACTTCTCGTAGGGACAGTCGCCGCCAGTACCCTCACAGAACGGTCGGAGATCCAGGTTGGGTTCACCGTCGGTCAGCAGCACTAACGTCTGCTTCCGGCAGCCACCTTTCACGAACACGTCGTTGTAGGGCCCGAAGTCGTCGGTTGTATTGTTCGGGTCCTTGCTGGTGTCGTTCCAGTGAAAATCCCGCGCGTCGTGCAGCATGCCGGCGATCGGCGTGGCGCCGTACGGACGCGTCGCCAACAAAACGTCCTGGATGCGGCTGTTGCGCTGCGTGATGTCAGCGGTTGGCGACGTGGGCGACCCGTACGCGACCATGCGCCCTTCCCAGGGAGGAGCGCCGGCGTTGCGCGCGCCGACCTCTTGATCGTAGTCAACGGCGCAGCCTGCGGGCTTGCCCTGCTTCTTGCCGCTGACGTAGTAGCTCCACGTTCCGTCGAGCCCGTTGGAGAAGTTCGCGGAGCCGGAGACAACGCCGCTACCCGCGTGAGTGTGGGTGTCAAAGGTCATCAGCCCGAAACGGATCCGCCCGTTGAACGCGTCCAGCAGGCCGTCGTTGGACTGAGAGAACCCGGTGCAGTTCGCTGCGCCGTTGGTGACGTCGGTGTACTGAAGCCAGTTCGCCGGCCATGAATACGGGGCGGTCCCAAGCGCCGTCAGCGTGGAGAGGTCCGGACCCGCTACGCACGAGCCGCTGACGATACGGTGGTAGGGATTACCGTACTTGTAGTCGTAGGGCGCTGAGCCGTTGAGCGAGAACTCGTTTAGGAACTGACTCGAGGAGCGATCCTGGGCGACGCAGCGGTAGTCCTGCGTCGAGCCGGTGAGCACCTCCACAAGATCGATCCAGCGGCTCTTCTCGTTGCCTGTCGTTGAGGTTGGGTTACACGTCGGGAAGCTGTCCGATGACGTTTTGTACTCCATCGAGCCAGAGCTATCGACGAGCATCATGACGTTCGGCAACGGCGGGTTGACGTCGACCTGGGCCATCGCCGGGGCTGGAGCGCTTGCCGCCAAGCAGGCGGAGCCGCCGACGACGTATTTCAGTAGCGTAATAGTCTGCCGTCGGAGCGCGTTGTGTGCCATGAGTCTAGCCTTCACCGTATCGGTCCGTAGCTAACGGCGGCCTTCATAGTCTGAATGCCAGCCGATCGAGTTACTGCTGTCGTGCAGCTGTCGGATGTCGAAAACGGCCGAATTTGCCCGGTCGTGATCAGGGTGACCCGCTCGAGCGAGAAGGCCTGGGCCTCGCCGCTCTGTTCGAAACCTGGAGTGGGTGGCGCAGGTCCCAGGTCGACCATCTCCGCGACAAAGTCGACGCTGAGCGGCATCGGGCCGAGGCTTCCGTGCGCGTACGTCGCAGGATCCTGGATAGCCTGCTCGATCAGCGGTTTAGCCATCGTGTCGTTGACGTCCTTGAGGAACAGTTTGTAGCAGGGCGTTACGGCCCGCTCGTTGTTGTTGGCCAGCAGTGTCATGAGCTTCTCGTTTGCCTTGCAGACATCGGAGCTGGTCTTGATCTGACCGCTGAGTCCGTTGGGATCTTGGGCGAGCTGGGCCGCCACCGCCTTGGTCCCGTACTCGGAGAGGTACTGCGTTTGGACCGACTGCCGGTTGTATCCGGTGGCGACGTCGACCAGGCTCGCCGACCGCGCCGAGAAGATCCCGATTGCGGTCAACAGCGTGATGACCAGCACGACGATGAACAGCGCAGCACCGCGTTCGTTTGGTCGTCGGCTCACCATGTGATTCTCCGCAGGTTGTGGAGCGTGACGTCTGCCTGGACGGTGCGCACGCGCGCGTATTTGTCGGCGGCGAGCTTGAAGCGGTACAGGCCCGGGGCAACGCCGGGGATGGTGGCGGCGTTGATCGCTACGTCGCGATCGGGTTCGCGGGACCGTACCGAAAGTCGCGCGCGAATCGCGCGGATGCGCTGGGGTCCTTCGACGGAAGCCGTCTTGCCGGTCGTGTCGCCGGCCCACTTGGGGATGTCGCCGTTGCCCTCGAGCAACGTCGTGAGCGTTTGCTCGACGCCGTTGACGTTCGCGACCGTGAGGCCGAACTTTAGATCGACCGCGTACTCGGAGACGATTTCCTGGGTCCCGGCGATGACCTGGCCGGACGTGTCGAGCTCCTCGCGAACGAGCTCTGTGCGCTGATTGACGCCATCGAACGGGCCCGCGCCGGCTTCGGCGTAGATCGCCGAATAGCTAGCGGAGCTGCTGAGGTTTCGGACATCGTAGCGAATGAAGTTCACGACGTTCAGCAGAGCTCCGGTACCGTGTCCTGCGATTCCGCATGAACCCGAGCCAGCACGGAAGCTGATCGGCGGCTTATCGGTCAGCGTCACTGACGGCTGGGTGGCGCTGGTGTTGACGGACGCGATCGTGCCGTAGTGGGAACGCCCCGACATATCGACGATTCGAACGCCGCGGTCTTTCTTGAAGACGGTCGGCAGGTTAGGGATGCCGAGTCTGGCCAGCGGCCCCGAACGGACCTGCAGGTACACCGTGTAGGTGTTGCCGGGATCGTCCTGGACGAGCCGTACGGGGAATTGCTCGGCGCTGTCGAAGGCACCC
Source organism: Polyangia bacterium (assembly GCA_030430975.1). Lineage (GTDB taxonomy): Bacteria > Myxococcota_A > Polyangia > Polyangiales > Polyangiaceae > JAUIKB01. The sequence goes on along the minus strand of JAUIKB010000233.1, from coordinate 5,209 downwards.
GCGATCACCACGCTGTCCGGGTCGAGGTTGTTATCCGTCAACGCGGAGTTGGACGGTGAGCCGCCCGGCACGATTCGGACCGCGGCCATGTGCTTGAGCTCGTCGGTCCAGTTCGCGCCGCCGACCGGATCGCCGCACAAGAACGGGTCGCGAATGATATTCGGGGAGGCGAGGAATCCAGCGCGCGACAGGTCGGCCCTGAGTCGCTGGAATCCGACAACGTTGGCGAGGGTAGCGTTCGCGACGCGCGCCTCGCGTTGGTAGAACCGAGAACCGTGACGCGCCAAAGCGAACACCGCGATCGACACGAACAGCCCGCCGGTGATCGCGACCATGAGCTCGGTGAGCGTGAAGCCCCGTTGTCCGCGGCGAGTGAAGCGTTGAGACGTCATCGCACCGCCGTGTTCTGGCGAATCGCCGTCGTGTGGTAGACGAAGTGGTGTCGCTTTGCGCCGTCGGCGTCGGCGATTTTGAGCGGATCGGTACCGGTCGCGCAGAGCGGGTTGTCGTCCACGCCGCCGCCTTGCACGTCGCGATGCCAGAACACGCGGACCTCGGCTCGAATGAGCCCGTTGCCAACCGGGATGTCGGTCTGATTCTTGAGCCAAGTCAGTCGAATGTGCGTGCAGAACGCGGCGTCGCCGATGACCGATGTCGGGTTGCCGAGCGCATCGAACCCAGGTCCGAACTTGAGTCCGGCGTTGTGCGCTGGGCGAATCCACTTGCCCTCGTTGGTCGTGATCTGCTTCAGCCACACCGTATCGGCATCCAGGTCGGTCGCCCCGTTTAGCTGAGAAGGATGATTCCAGGCCGCCGAATCGCTGTCGAGCATCTCGGCCCAAGCCTGTCCAACGTGAGTCGCGATAGCGAGGTTTTTTGCGTGGATATTGGAGGCTAGGGTGACTTTCTGCATCGCGATGATGCCCGAGACGCCGATGGCGAACACGGCGATGGCCATCATCAGCTCGACCATGGTGTAACCGCGCGCGGTTGCCAGCCGTCCACCTGCCAGTCGACCAGCCCCCCGCCGCCCGGCTGCCCGTCGCCTAGTCGTGGCGATTCTCTGAGACCCGAGCCTCATAGAATGAGCCTCGACGTTCCGTTGGGGAGGATCACGACGGTGCGCGTGAGGCCGAGCTTGGTCGTGCCTGATGCCCGGTAGACGTCGGCGCTTGGCACACCGGTCAGCGCCGTCCAGGTGCCTGTCTTATTGAAGCGCACCATGGAGCGCCCAATAGGCGTGTAGCAGATGTCCATCGTCGTAACGCCCGTGCCGGTGGCGTCCTTCATGTCCACCTTGACTTGATCCTGGACGAGTTGCGCTTTGTACAGGCGAAGGCGCTGGCTGCGAGCGTTCGCGTTCCAGATCCCGGCAGTTGTGCAGCTCGCAGCCGGAAGCGACGCACAGTTGGCGCCACCCGTGTTTCCCGCAATGGCTTCTCGCACCTCGATCTGGTCGACACCGCTGACGCGTTCGTACCGAACCAGCATGGCGCTGCCTCGGCCCAGCGCACGCATCCGGGCGCCGCGGTAGAATTCGGCCGTCTCGCGGGCGACCTGGTGCACTCGGCGCTCTCGCAGCCGCAAAGTGATGCTCGGCACGGCAATCACCGCCAAAATGCCGATGATCATCACGACGACGACCAGCTCGATGAGCGAAAAGCCGCGCTGACCGCGCAGCCGCAGCCGCTGCCTGTCGAGATGCTGGGAGAAGTGGTTCTGCATGGGGATCGCGTTAGGCGGAACTCGCCGCTCTCCTATCAGCAAAGGTCATGCCGAACTTTGCGTATCCACGAAGCTCACAAACGCCGGAATTTCGGGAGGTTTGGGTGGAAGCTCGGCCGTAACGATTGCGAGCGTGTGAAATCATTGCGGGGCAGGGTGTCGGCCTGTGGGCCGGATCGCGTCGGGTGAGTGGGCCAAGCTGGGAGTCATCGTGCTAAACGCGCAGCATGTCCATCCGGCTAAGTCTCACACGAACCATCATCAGCGCGTCGCTGTTCAGCTGCCTAGTGGCCTGCGATGAGCAAGCCAAGAAGCCCAAAGGCGTCGCGCCGCCGCCGATCCAGAGCTCCAAATCCGGCGTCTGTGACTCCGGAGGTGGCAAGGTCGCGGACGCGCTCGCGGCGGGGTTCTTTCCTCGAGTCGCTGGTGACTACTGTGTCGATCCCAACGGCGATGTTCGCAGCTACGGAGCAGAAGCCAAGGGTGATCTGGACAAGCTCTGCACAGACCAGCTCGATGGCGAGTGTGAGGTGTACAAGGGCTACGGTGTCGACCGGATGGTCATTGTGCCCTACGTCGATGGCAAGGGGTCGCCGGGCACGGTCAGTGTCAAACTCGCCCGCTATCAAACTCCCGAGGGCGCGTACGGTTTTTTCACCCGGCGGGTCGTCGGAGATGACGATCCGGCGCAGCGTCCGCCACGGCCGCTAAAGGCGGGCGGAAGCGCTACACTGGGCTCGACGATCGCGTATGTGTGGCGAGGGCGGTACGTCGCTGAACTCAGCTACGCGAACGAGCTGCAGCCTCCGGCCAAACTCAAGGCGGCCGGCGACAAGATCCTGCCGGCGATCGCCGTGCCGCTTGGCGACAAGCTTCCCGGCGACAAGACGGCACCTGCTGCCGCGCGCAAATTGCCAGCCAAAGAACAACTCAAGATGGGCGTTCGATACGAGGTCAAGTCGCTATTGGGCGTCGATGGAACAGGCAAGGGCGCTGTCGGCTACTACAAGCGTGGGGAGCAGCGTTATCGCATTCTGTCGATCATTCGACCCGACGAAGCGAGCGCTCAAGACGTGATCGGTACGTTCAAGAAGCGGCCAGGGGCATCGAGCACCAAGGGGGTTCCGGTGCAGGCGATCGTGGTGCCGATCAAGATCAGCGACGCCGGACCGACTGCGGAATGGGTCTTCGGTCATGTCGGCGGTCAGGTGTTCGGCGTCGGCGACGAGGATCACTCCCTGGATGGGGCTAAGCCGGCTGCCGAATCTGCCAAGTTCCGGCTGTCCAAGGATGACAAGCTCGCGCTGTTGAAGACCCTGCTCGAAGCGGAGCAGAAACCGGCAGCGGCGCCCTAGCTGGTTGAACCACGCGACTCGGATACCGTGCGTTTCGTTCGCAGGGGCTACCGGGTCGAAACCAGAAGTGGTAGCTGGGTTCGGTGAACTTTGAACTCCCCGAACAGCATCGGATCCTCCGCGACACCGTGCGCGAATTCTGCGAACGCGAGGTCAAGCCTCACGCACGACAGTGGGACGCCGAGGAACGGTTTCCGTCAGAACTCGTGCCAAAACTGGCCGAGCTTGGATTGCTAGGCATACGTATCCCAGAGCAGTATGGCGGCGCCGAAATGGACACGCTCGCGTACGCCATCGCGGTCGAGGAGTGCGCCCGAGTCGACGGTTCCTTATCCCTGACGATCGCCAGCCATAACGGGCTTGGCACTAGTCACATTCTGAGCTTCGGGAACGAAGAACAGAAACAGCGCTACTTGACGAAGGCGGTCACGGGCGAGTGGCTCGCCGCGTGGGCGCTGACAGAACCGGGGTCTGGCTCCGACTCGGCGGGCATGCAGACCACGGCCGTCAAGGATGGCGACGATTGGGTCATCAACGGGTCCAAGATGTTCATCACTCAGGGGTCCGTCGGCGGCTTCTGCGTCGTGTTAGCGCGCACGAATCGTGACGTCCCGGCGCAACGGGGCATCACCGCATTCATCGTCGAACAAGGCACCCCCGGCTTTGATTCCAGCAAGAAACTCGAGAAGTACGGCTGTCGGTCCAGCGACACCGTGGAACTCACGTTCGAGAACGTGCGGGTGCCGGACTCTCAGCGACTGGGCGAAATCGACCGCGGATTCTACGACACGATGAGCATCCTCGATCGCGGGCGTGTATCGATCGCAGCGATGGCGCTGGGGCTCGGACGAGGTGCTCTGAAGATGGCCGTCGACTACGCCAAGGAGCGCGAGCAGTTCGGTCGCCCAATCGCCAACTTTCAAGCGATTCAATGGATGCTCGCCGACGCCCGCGTCGGGCTAGACGCGGCCGAGCTATTGGTTCGGCGGGCCGCCATCATGGCGGATTCCGGCGAGCCCTACAGTCAGGAGGCGTCGATCGCCAAGCTGTACGCCTCTGAAGTCGCGACCCGCGTCTGCAACGATTCGCTCCAAATCCACGGCGGCTACGGCTACACGCGGGAATTCGACGTCGAGCGGCACCTGCGTGACGTCAAGATCTGCGAGATCGGCGAGGGAACCAGCCAGGTCCAGCGCATGGTGATCGCGAAGCACCTACTTCGCGACTGAGTAGCGCCGTAAGCTAAAGGCGCTGACCTTCGCCGCTCGCCCGTCCGGGACGGGCGAGCCGGCGTGGCCTACTTAGTGCGCTTGATGATGTGGAAGCCAAACGGTGTTTCGACTACGCCACTCACTTGGCCCGGCTTCAGGGCGAACGCCGCCTTTGAAAACGCCGGCACCATTTGACGTTTGGTAAACGAGCCCAGCGCGCCGCCGCGCGGACCACTTGGACCGTCGGAATATTCCTTAGCCAGCTTGGCGAAGTCCGCACCTTTCTTCGCTTTGGCGAGCGCCTCGTTGATGCGCTTCTTGGCTGCCTCTTTGGTGCGGTCGCTCTTGGCCCGACTCGAGCCTTTGTACTGCACCAAGATGTGCGATGCAGTGACGCGTTCCTGATCCGGCTTTTTCAGCGCGTTGGCCGTCGGCGGTGTTGGCGGCGGTGGCGTGGGCGTAGCCGCCGTGGTTTCGGTCGCGGCGGTGGCTTCAGCCGGTGCCCGCTTTGTGAACACGCCCATGAAACCGAGCACGCCGGTTACGAGCAACGCGATCATCACCGCCCAGGGTAGCCACCACAGTGGGTCTTCTTCGGGGTCCGCCTTAGCGGCGGCACGGCCGTTGGTCTTCGCCCGCTTCGGAGCGGTGCGCGCTGGCACGACGTCGTCGTCCTCCTCGTCTTCGTACTCGTACTCGTACTCGTCGTCTTCCTCGTCTTCGTACTCGTACTCGTACTCGTCGTCGTCTTCCTCGTCGTCTTCGTCGGCACGGCGGTCCTTCTGGCCCGCACTTTTCTTGGCGGCCTTGCCAGCGGATTTCATCTTCGCCGGAGGCTCGTCCTCGTCCTCGTCTTCCTCGTCCTCGTCGTCTTCCTCGTCTTCGTCGTCCTGTTCGTCGGTCGACTTGGCTTTCGAC
>JAUIKB010000232.1 GCA_030430975.1 Polyangia bacterium | reverse complement strand
TGGCCAACCCGCCCGTCCAGATCTTGATTACCCAAATCGGGTCGCGCAGGGCGTGGTCCAGATCATAGAAAAGGACATGTCCCAAACGCGAACCGATCAGGACGCCGGCCACACCCCAAATGATGAAATCGCTAGCGTCTTCCTCGTCGCCACCGCCGCGTTCGATCTGCCACCGCAGGAGCGAGAAGCCGCCTAGGAACACTCCGACGAACAGCAGGCTGTAGTAGCGGAACTGTAGCGGTCCGATGCCGCCATAGGGACCGAGTGAGAAGAAGATCGGATCGATGTTCCAAGTAAAGTTAGGCAATGAGTGGGCCCCTTTCTGGGCGCAGGACTATACAGTTTTTCCGCACTGAGGTCAGAGTTCGACCCAGCGTGTAGCGACGGTCGCGTCACCGAACTGTGACGGCACCGCGGCTTTGCCCCGGGCGGACTTGAGCTTTCGTCCCGCCTTTGGCAGTCCGGAGGTGTGATCCGACACCATCAGGCGTGTTGGTTGCTCGCCACGGATGGTGACTTCGAAGCGGGCGCCAGCCTTGCTGCTGCCCAGGTAGGTGTACATTTCGAACCCGTCCCTGACCCAAGGAGTGATGCGCAGACCCCCGACGCGGACGACCTCGACGCTGCTATCGCTGGGAACGTGCAGACTGACCATCGTCGCCCTACGCTTGGATACGACATGCATCCGCCGAGTTCGCGTACCACCGGATTCGGGACGGGAGTCGGCCAGTTTCACCTTGGGCGCGGCGATCGGTTTGATCGTAGCCGGTGCGCTGAGGACCTCACCGGAGTAGCCCCCGAACCAAGGGTGGGCGGGCGACCGTTCGGTACCGAACGCGCCCTTTTCGAGGAGTTTGGGCGGTAGGTCAGTGGAAGACGCATCGAGCAACCAGCGTGCCTTCTTAGCGTCCGCATCGTAGTGTAAGGCCATTGAAACGCGCTGGGGCTCTTCTTTGGTCGACTGAGGGGTCGCCCAGCCGAGGGCCAGAATGACTGCGCCGGTCAGTGCGGTCGTAACGCCGGCGTGAACCGAGAGCCCACGCGACGCAAACGCATGAAACGCGGCACCGAACGTCGTTAGGACGAAGCAACAGATCAGTGCGTTGACCCAGAGCGCCACGTATCCGAGCGCGTCGTAGAGCGAGAAGATCACCGGAAGCCAGACCACGAGCGCCGTGGCGGGGCCCGCGAGGTAGCCCGTGCCTCGCACCAGGAGCTGAGCACGCCGGGAGAGCGCGCGATCGGGGATCGCTAACAAGCCCAGCGACAGGCAGGCGACGAGGGCGGGTGCGAGCAGCAAGTAGCTGAGCTCCGGAGCGCGCGCGGCGACCAGCGCCCCGAGCAGTGTCCAAAGCAGCCAGCCGCCAACACTCAGCTCGGCGCGCGTCACCTGTCGACGCATGACGGCGTAGCTGATCAAGACTCCGAGAGCTGCCGCCAGCCATGCGGAGGTCGTGCCGTACCAGGGGTGGGCGACGAACGGCGTCCCCGTTTTAGATGCGAGCACGCGGTGGACGCCAGCGCCGAGCAGCGCCGTCAGTAACAGCGCGAGCAGTGGTGTCGCGATGCTGAGCGCCAGGCCGCGCACGCGTAGTCGTTCGGCACGCGCAATCGCCACAGCGCCGAGGCACAGTGCGAGGCATACAAACAGCAGCAAGCCAGACGTCGCCCCGACGGGCCATTGGACTATCTTCCAGGCGAGCACGTCGAAGAAGACATGCCGTGCCGAATCGTGATGGGCGGGCGCGCGGTTGGCTAGCGCCCACACCAGACTCAGCGCGTTCTCCCCCTGATGCTGCACACTGCCGCGGTCGAGGTGGGCGAGGTTGTCCAGCGGCGTGTGGTACCGCGTTACGCCACCGATGTACGCCAGATTTGCGCCGGCCAGTCCTCCGCGCTTGAAGACGCTGAAGTCGGTGTCGTTGGGCAGCTTTTGGTACACCCATGCGAGCAGCGATGAAGTGATCGGGCGCCGCGCGCCTCTGCCAAACGCGGCGATCAGATCGCCGTTGTTGGCGCCGGTTTCGAACAACAGACTCGGTCCGGTTGTACCCCTTGCCTCTAGGTTCACCACATCGCGCACTCGGCGAGCGTGGGGGTCCGAGGCCATGAAGGCTTTAGCGCCGAGCAGACCGGCTTCTTCCCCGTCCGTAACCAAGATCACGACACTGCGTCGGGTTCGCGTGCGCGCTTTCAGATTCCGAGCGATTTCCAGAACAGCGCCGACGCCGTGCCCGTCATCCGACGACCCCGGTCCGGCCGGCACGGAATCGTAGTGAGCGGTCAGCAGCACGCCCGGTTCTAGAAAGGGTCCTGGCAGTCGCGCGACGATGTTGTGCACCACCGCGCAGAGACCTCGGGGGCCGCACATCAGCTTCTTTTGGATCCGCACTCGCCAGCCTGCGGCCTTAAGCTGAGTGACCACCCGTCGACGCGCTTCCGCGTTCGCCGGACTTCCGAGACTGCGCGGGTTCCCGGCGCCCTGAACAACGGTCAAGCTGTCGACAGCCCGCTCGGCTGAAAACTGCGTCGGCGACGCATACCGGGATTCCGGTTCCGGAGCGCGGTACCGCATCAGTACAGCGCCGCAGGCGATGGTGAACACGGTGGCCGCCGCCGCGCACAGCCACCACTGCTTTGCGCGGTCGGACCAGGGGGTCATGGCGGGGTCATATCGCGCCAACGGGCCCGAGTGGCACCCAAAAAACGCCAGGCGGCCCCGGCGCTTACGCATCTTGGGACGCCCCCGGAATTCCGGTGGCTTTGAAACTTGGTTGATCGACACTGCGGCGAGCGGCTAAGCACCCGCATTTTCGCAAGTATCCGGCTTTGGGGCCGTGTCTGTGGGATACTTGAGACGGTGGAGCGTCACACGACATGGCTTGCCCTTGGGGCGGCGATTGCGACTGCGTGTTCGGTCGTCGGGTCGGACGTCGATCGATTCTCGGCTGGGGGCGCCGGGAAAGTCGAGTGCCCCCCGGGCCAGACCGCTTGCGGTTCGGAGTGCGCCGAGCTGAGCTCCAACCCGAATCGTTGTGGCGACTGCGACACGCAGTGTGACGCGGAGCAGGTTTGCAATGCCGGAGAATGCTCGGACGAGTGTGGATCCGGCACATCGAATTGCAGTGGCGCTTGCGTGGATACCGACACTAGCTCCGCGCATTGCGGGGGGTGTGACCAGCCTTGCGTGGGCGCTTGTGTAGGCGGGGTGTGCGACAGCGGTTGCGGATTCGGGACGACCGAGTGCGTCGGCAAGTGCGTCGACACCATGACGGACGCTGAGCACTGTGGGGGGTGCGAGAGTCCGTGCGGTAGCGGGATCGCGTGCGTCGACGGTAACTGCGAGGAAGGCTGTTCCGACACAACGGAGCTGTGTAGCGGCGCGTGCGTCGATCTTCAGTCCAACATCGCGCACTGCGGCGAGTGCGACAAGCCTTGCGATCCGGGCCAGAAATGTGAGGGCGGGGAATGCAAGCTGGCGTGTCCTAACCCGCAGGTCGAATGCTCCGGGCTGTGCATTGATATCAACAACAACGCTTTGCATTGCGGCATGTGCGACAAAGAGTGTGACCCGGGCCAGGTGTGTGCGGCTGGTGACTGCACACTGAACTGTCCGGGCGGTACCACAGAGTGTTCTTCCGGCTGTTTCGATACGCAAACGGACGACAACCATTGTGGTCAGTGTGACAAGCCGTGCGGAACGAACGAGGAGTGTAAGGCGGGCAAGTGCGAGGTCGCTTGCCGCGGGCTGTTGAATTCCCCGGTCGACGAACCCTGGGGATACAGCTGGGATGGCCTCGAACGTCCAGCATCGACGTTCGCGGATGCTGAGGCTGCCTGCGCGTTGACCGGTGGCCGGCTGCCGACTGCCACGGAGCTTTACAGGGTCAGCGCGACTCAGTCCGGGACGGTGGGGCAGACGCTCAATACCAACCGGCTATGGTCTCTGATCCCTCATGGACCGGATCGGCGCTGGTCCGTACGCCTCAGCGACGCCGCTACAAGTAACCATACCGAAACGAGCACGCTCAACTTTCGCTGTGTTTGTCCTCCGGAGGACGACCGCACGACGTTCGGCGGCAGCCACTGTTCCGGACCGGCTGGAAGCGGCTGCATGTCGATCAACCGCTACAAGGACATCGACGTTGCGGACCGCGCGCCGCTCGCCTACGCGGCGGCCGCCTATGAGTGCGGATTTTACAACGCTCACATCGCGTCACCGGTCGAGTTGGCTGCCGCGATCGAAGACGGCAACGTCGGCACGGACACGTACCTCCACACCGCCGATCAAGGGCGCTACGACCTGAGTTACGTCATGCGATGGGGCTCGGACCCGGCCACGTGGACCGCCGACGGCAACATGAGCTGGAGCAATCGGACGACGTCCCGGCCGTTCCGGTGCGCGGGCAATCGCATGGATATGGGCCGCCACCCGGCCGCGATTGCGGGCGCATTCACCCCGGCCACGACACTGTCGCTGATCGCTGATTCCGAGCACGAGATGGGCGGTATGGCGGTGGACTATCTGGTCGCACACGATACCTGCCTGGCCAAAGGCGGACACCTGCCTCGAGCCCGTGAGCTCGGCGACTTGATCCGCGATGGCCTGCCGAACGGCACGGACGAGTGGGTATGGACGAGTGACGAAGGCGGATACGCGAGCAGCGCCGCGCGGTTCTACACCCTGGTCGTAAAGTGGACAGACACCGAGCCGCGTATGCACTTCAACTACCCGGCGGACGTGTCATGGACTCAGCGCAATACCGACACGAGTCGTCGTCTTCGCTGCGTCTACTATCCCGTCGATACCTCATACACCGGGCCGGCGGCCGCTGACTGCCAGGGCGGCTGTTGGGAGTTGGCGCCGACCGGCACGCCGATCAAGATGTGGTTCGATTCCAACGACCGCCCGCCACTTCGTATCGAGGAAGCGATGGCGGACTGTCGCGGCCGCGGCGGCGAAGTGCTCGACACGCGAGACGCCATCGAGGGCGTTCGTTCGGGCTTACCGAATGGGCTGTTCGCGTGGAACATGACCACCGACTTTGTCGTGGGGGCGGTCAGCGGAGCCACCTCGAAGATGATTCGGTTTCGCTGGACGGGAACCGAACCGATGTGGACCGCGCAATACAGCAGTAACGGCAACAACAGCCTCTGGACCTGGTCCCAGGATGAGGACGCACTGTCGTTCCGCTGCGTGTGGACGAACGAGGTGCGTTGATGATGGCGGCTGACGCGGGCCGCGACGCCAGCCTCGGCAGGTACGTCATGTTTGACGAGATCGCTGCCGGCGGCATGGCGACTGTACACCTCGGGCGTCTGCTGGGCCCGGTCGGTTTCGCAAAGACCGTTGCTATCAAACGACTCCACCCGCATCTGGCTAAGGATCCGGATTTCGCCACCATGTTCCTCGACGAAGCGCGCCTCGCGGCGCGTGTCAGGCATCCGAACGTGGTGTCGATCCTCGACGTCGTTCAGCTCGAGACTGAGCTGTTCCTGGTTTTGGACTACGTTGAAGGCGAGTCGCTCAGTCGCGTCTTGCGGGCAGCGCGTAAGCGGAAGGAAGTGGCGCCACTGGCCGTCGCCGTTGCGGTGATCGAAGGCTCTTTGCAAGGACTGCACGCCGCACATGAGGCAGTCGACGAGCACGGCAGGCCGCTCGGTCTCGTGCACCGGGACGTTTCGCCCCAAAACATCCAGATCGGCGTGGATGGCATTGCTCGGGTGCTCGATTTCGGCGTCGCAAAGGCGGCTGGCCGGCTTCAGGAAACGCAGGGCCGGGAGGTAAAGGGTAAGCTGGCCTACATGGCTCCCGAACAGCTGGCAGGGGGCGAGGTCGATCGTCGGACGGACGTGTATGCCGCCGGCGTCTGCCTCTGGGAAACGCTGACCGGCCGGCGCCTGGTTAAGGCGCCGAACGAAGGCCAAACGGTCGCTATGGTAATGAGCGGTCAGTTTGCTGTACCGTCGGCACATCGGTCAGAGGTTCCCGCCGAGTTAGACGCGGTGACGATGAAAGCCCTGAACAAGGATCCGACGCAGCGCTTTGCGTCGGCTAGGGAGTTCGCCATGGCGCTAACGAGGGCGCTGTCCTCGGCAAGTGTTTACCAAGTGGGAGAGTGGGTCGAAGCGCATGCCGACGAGGCTCTCGCCATGCGCAAGTCCCGCGTCAAAGAGATGGAGAGTTCGTCGATGGTGCGCGCGATTCCCGCTGGTCTCGAGCAGCCGATCGTTTTCGCGGGCAGCGGCGGCATCGCGCCGGTGCCGCCCTCCGCGCCGCCTCCTGGAACGGGCTCCGTCGTGACGGCGAGCGGCGTGATATCCACCAGTGGCTTGAGCCAGTTGTCGTATTCCTCTGCATCCCACATCGGGCCGGCTCAGCAGCAAGAGCCAAAGCGCAATCGGGGCTTGATTGTCTTGGCGAGCCTGTCATCGCTGGTGCTGGTGGGCGCTGCCGTCGCGTTGGCTGTCACGTTGCTGAAGCCGTCGCCCGAGTCGGAACCGTTGACAACGTCGCCGAACGGCGGCGACGAGCTGCGCGAACCAGAGGCGAACGCAGCGCCGCCGTCCGTCCCTCCGACGGCTACGGCCGCTGCCGAGGCTCCGGCGGCTGAGCCGGGCGCCACGCCGGTCGGGCCTGACTCTGCCGACACGATTGACGTTGCGGATCTACCCGCGGCGAAGACGAAACGTCCAGCTGCAAAGGCTCAACCCACGCCGGCAGCTCGACCGAAGCAGCCGCCCAAACCCGACGCAAAGAAGTCGTCAACCAAGAAGGCCGCGAACTGTGCCTCGCCATTCTATGTAGATAAAAATGGCATCAAACACGTTCGTCCGGAGTGTATGTGAAGCGGTTCCAGCGAGTTCTCTTGGTCGGTGCGATGACGACGCTACACAGCGGCATCGTTCGAGCTGACAACAAACAATGTGCCAACGCATTCGTGGAGGCACAGAAGTTCCAAAAAGCTGGGCAGCTAACCGCGGCCAAAGAGCAGTACGTGCTGTGCGCGAGTAAGGACTGTCTGGCTGCAGTACGTGATGAGTGTCTTGCCAAGCTTGATGACATCGAAAAGGCGACCCCCACCGTCGTGGTCGCGGTCACTAGCGCAGACGGCAGCGATCTGACCGAAGTCACGGTCTACATCGATGGGGAACAGGTCGCTGATAGCCTTGACGGTTCGGCTATCAGCGTGGATCCAGGCAAGCGGGTGTTTCGTGTCGAGATACCCGGTGCTGATTCGATTGAAAAGACCGTCGTGATTCGCGCTGGTGAAAAAAACCGGCAGCTGAAGCTAGCGGTCAAACCGGAAGAGAAGCCTTCACCCGCTGACCCATCGACCACAGAGCCGGACGATGTCCCCGTCGAGATCAGCACGTCCGAGGGGGGGCCGGGCGTGCTGCCCTGGATCATCGGCGGCGTCGGCCTGGTAGCCGTCGGTGTGGGGGCGGTGTTTTGGTTAGGTGCAGAAAGCAAGGCCGGCGACCTTGAAGACGCAGGGTGCGAACCGAACTGCGCGCAGGATGACGTGGACTCAGTGAAACAGCAGCGACTCTTCGGAGATATTGCGCTCGGCGTAGGGCTCGTGGGGATCGGCGTCGCCGCGTACTTGTTGCTGACCGGATCGGCCAAAACGGACACCACCGAAGACGCGCGATTGCCGATTCGGTTGGCGGTCACGCGGGGCGGTTTTACGACGGGTTTCAGCGCTCGATTCTGATACAGTCGAGCTCGCTCGGGGCGCGGTATCACCGCTGAGACGTACCCGTTGAACCTGATCCGATTCGTATCGGCGGAGGGAAGCAGCTGCTGCCTCCTGCCGGTTGTGACACG
>JAUIKB010000231.1 GCA_030430975.1 Polyangia bacterium | reverse complement strand
GTTCGTCGGCGCCGCGAAAGTCGACAGCGTGCTGGCGACGCCGGGTTCCATGTTGGTTGCGGGTCGAACGTCGCTGCGCGTCGATGTGCCCACCCCCAAGCCGGAGCGTGGAGGTCTAGGTGAGCCGATTCCTGGAGTCGTAGGCGAATCGCTGCCGATGCGGAGGCTAGCGTTCAGAGTCCGGCGCTTTGCGCCATTGAACGCCCCCGTCATGATTCTGGGTGAGACCGGGAGCGGCAAAGACATGGTCGCTCAAGCTCTCCATCGTCTGGCACGCCGGCGTGGACCGTACGTTCCGCTCAACGTCGGTGCGATCGCCCCGTCGCTGGCTGACACCGAGCTGTTTGGACACCATCGTGGCGCGTTTACCGGAGCGGTGGCGAACCGTCCGGGTGCGTTCGAGCAAGCTCACGGAGGAACGCTATTTCTAGACGAGATCGCGCAGCTGTCACCGTCACTTCAAGTGAAGTTGTTGCGCGTGGTGGAGGATAAGCTCGTACGCCCGGTTGGCGGTGCGCAGCCTGTCGCGGTCGACGTTCGAATCGTTTCGGCCACGAATGAACCGGTCGCGCAGCGAGCGAAGGCCGGGACGTTTCGCGAAGATCTGTTTCACCGACTCGCCATGGTCGTGCTGACGATCCCACCTCTTCGTGACCGCAAGACCGACATCCCGGCCCTCTCGCAAGCGTTGCTGCGTCGGTCCGAGCCCGAACTCGGCCCACGTGAACTGAGTAGCCAGGCGCTCGGGATGCTCTTGTCGTACCGGTGGCCCGGCAACGTTCGGGAGTTAGGCGCTGTGCTCTATCGAGCCGCCGTGCAGTCGTCCGGCGCGCTGATCACGGCCGAGCATATGCAGACGGCGCTTCCCGCGGTCATGCGTTCGTGTCGCGAGCGCAGTGCTCAGGAGATCGACGCACACCGACTACTTGCCGCCCATGACGGCAACGTGACGCAGGCGGCCCGGTCCGCTGGTGTCGCGCGCAGCACCTTCCGCGCTTGGTTGCGGCGTGGCCGGGGTCTCGTGGCTGGTTAGGCGCTGACGCCGGGTGAGGTGAGCTTGGCCTTAGAAGCTTCCCATCAACGAAAGGCCACCGTGACCCGGGCCGAATGAGGGGGCAACCGCGGCCCTGAACGCATCCGGCTTCTTTCGGCCGGCCGCATCGGGCTCTTTCTTCGCGTCGATGAAGTAGTAGGCAATCGTGCCGGCCAGCGCGAGGCCGCCCACGACGAAGCTGACGGTCGCCAGCGTCTTAAAGGAATCGCCCCGATCCTGGTTGTCCTGGAACGTCTGACAGGCAACCTCGAATCCACCAGCGGGGCCCGAGCACGGGTTGGAAATGCCCTGGTCATTGCCCCGCGCGATAATCTCGGACTTGACCGAGTTCGCGTCGTCATAGTTCAGACCCGAGCTCACAGCGAACACGACGCCGAGCGTGGCGGCCACGACGGTCACGCCCCCGCCGATGTAGGATACCGGGCCGCGAACGGCCCAGTCGATGAACGGTTCGCGTGATGCGCCGTCATCTGTGTCGAACCCGACGCTTCCGTCGTCACCGTCGTCGTCGTCCCCGGCGCCGCCCGTGCCCCCGCCGGCACCGGGATCGCCCGTGCCAGACGTGCCGCCCGCGCCGCTGCCCAGATCCGGCACCGCGCCTCCGAAGCTGATCGCCACGCTGGTGCTTTGGCCGGCCACTCCCGTGACCTGCGCCGACTTCTTGTCGTCGCCGCGTCGTGCTTCGATCGTGCTGGCGCCTGGCTTGACGTAGACCGGACCCGCCAGAGGCGCTCGCCCGATGATCTTGCCGCCGACGTAGATGTCTGCTCCCGCGGGCGCGGTGACCTTGACCTCGGCGACTTTGGCTTTGGCTTTGGCGAGGCCTTTCTCAGCTTCCGCTTTTTCCGGCGCCGAACCGTCGCCGCGCAGGTAGGACGAGAAGTGCGTGGCCGCATCCGCGTGGTAACCGGAGCGGAGTTCGCTCTGAGCAAGATTCAGCAACACCGCGGGGTGCTTCTTCAAGGCGTACGCCTGAAGGAAGGCCGCGCGGGCCTTTTGGAAGTCCCCCGCATCGTAGTGCTTCACGCCCTCTTGGAACCGTGCGCGCGCCATGTCGATCAGCGCCTGATCGTCCTGCGCCTGAGCGGTCTGGGGAACGACTACCGGCGCGAGCGTCAGCACGCCCCCGACGATGACTCGTGACAATACGCTTCGTTTCATACCAGTCTCTCGCTTGGCCTTTCGCCTCGTTAAGCTCCGCTAGTTAAGTCTCATAGTCGTGCCCGAGCAGAATTGGAACGCACCGACGCTAAAACGGCGTTGAGCGGACGATGCCGCCCTTCTTTTTGGGCGGCCGCGGCTTGTTGACCGGCTTCACGGGGGGCTTGGCGGTCGCTGGCTTGGCGGCAACCGGCTTCGGGTTGCCAGCGGGTTTGGGGGCCGCCGGAGCAGGCGCCGATGGAGCTTTGGCTTCGGGCTTGCTGGGCTCGTCGGGTTCGTCCGGAGTATCGGGCGCGGGGTCTGCGTTCTTGGGCTCGTCGGGCGCCGGCGGATCGGGATCTGCGGCGGGCGTTTTGGTCTCGGATTTCGTGGTCGCCGCGGTGGCTGGCTTGGCCGGCTCTAGCTCGTCGTCATCACCGCCGAACATCGCCTTGCCGGCGACGACCAACAGCAGCAGCGCTGCGACGCCCACGACGCCCATCACGATGAGTCGCTTGTTGTCGTTCGCGGGCGGCAAGGCCACGTCGTCGTCTTGCAACGCCGGAGCGGGTGCCGTTGGGGCGCTTGACGCGGCTGATGCCGCTGGAACGGCGGCGGCGGCGGGTTCGGGCTCCTCGGATGGAGTTGCTGTCGGCTCGGGGGCAGCCGCAGGCTCGGCGTCCGTCGCGGTCTCCGGCGCGTCCGGTTCCGGTGGCGGCGCGAGGCCAACCATCGTCTTCTTGGCGGCGGGGTCGGCATCCTTCGCTTTGGCATCGTCGCCGCCGGCTGTCGGCGGGGCCAGGCCCATCATTGTCTTCTTGGGAAGTACTTTGGCGGGTGTGCCTTCCGGCGTCGCCTTGGCATCGGAGTCAGTGGGCGGCGCATCAGCCGCGGGCTTAGCCTCCGTGTCTGCAGGGCTGTCGGGCGCTTCGGTCGCAGCGTCCGCTTGGCTACCAGCTGCGTTGGCTGCAGCGCCTCCGGCCGGTGAATCCGGTGGGCCGGCTGCGCCGCCCATCGGAGGCGCCAGACCCATGACGGTCTGTTTCGCCATCGGTTTGGCAGGACCGGGCTTTGGCGGCGGCGGCGCGGCTGGCTTGGGTGCGGTGGCAGGGGCCGCGGTGGCAGGGGCCGCGGTGGCAGGGGCCGCGGTGGCAGGGGCCGCGGCCGGTCGCGGCGCTGCTGGAGCCTTGGGCCCGTCGAGCCGCACGGCCGGCATCCCCACGATGGTGCCCTTGCGAGCTGGGGGCGGTGCCATCCCTTCGGGCGCCTGGTCGTCAGCCGCGTCAGCGCCGTCTTCCCACATCGGCTTGAAGTCCTCCGATAGCGCTTCAGCCTCGTCGGGGGTCAGGCCCCCTGTGCCGCTCCAAGGTCCGGACTCCTGCTCTGCCTGTTTTGCTTCGTCGGCCATTAACGTTCCCTCGCCGCAGGCTAGCACCGCCGCAGCAGGGCACGCAACGCGCCAAGGGCGCGAGACTGTTGGAAAAAGCCGCCGATTGGGGGCGAATCGTGTCGAGACGGGTTTTTGTTGCTGCGGCGCCGTTGGGCTATGTCGGGATGATGCTGGCTCGGCTTCACGGTGTTAGTGGGCCCGCGTGCCGTAAATCGCGTCCCGGCGTGTGGTTGGTCGTGCTCGCCGCTGGCTGCGGGTCGGGAGGGCATCGCACGGCTCCGTCGGCGAGCGGCTCCGCCCTTCCGATCAGCGCCTCCGCGAGCGGGAGAGCAGCCTGGGTTGCGGAGGCGGATCGCCTCGCCGTGTCCGTCGACGAGGGCAGGAGCCTCGCAAATGCCGTCGCGGCTGCGCGCCTGCGTACGCGGTCGTGGCGACTCTACGGCAAGCGTGTCGACGCCCTGGAGGCGGTGGAGCTGCTGTCGACGGCGTCGCGTGGATCTTGGCCGGGTGCCTGCGATGCGGCGCTCACCCGCGGGTTGCTCGAAGCCGAACTGCGAAACGACCCTTCGGAGGCCTACCGAGCAGCCTATAAGGTGCGCGCCGCGTCGAAGGTCGCCGCCTGCGTTAAGTCGGCGAAACGGATTCTAGCCGTGCTGGCGACCTATCGGCCACCGCCGGAAGTACTCGACGCGCTGACGCGCTCGGAGCCAGCTTCCGCTGCGCCGAACGCGTCGGCGCTCGCCGCAGGCAAGGTAGTTGTCCCGACTCTCAACGCCAGTCGCACAGCGGGGCCGGCGCGAATTCAAGCGATAGAGCCATACGGAGCACGCGAAAGCGCCCGAGTGGTGGTGCGCCTGGATAAGCCGGCGCTCTACCAGGTCGGCACGCTGGGCGCAGCCAGCGGGCGTGGGCCTCGGCTGTTTGTTGATGTTCCTCAAGGGAAGTACAGCGGAAAAATGCGCTTCGATGTCGGCGGGCTGCTCCAACGGGTTCGTGTTGGCAAGCGCGCGTCGGGCACCCGGGTGGTGCTCGACCTGAGCCGGGCTGCCTATCGCAACGTCTTCTTTCTTCCCGAGCCGTTCCGGCTGGTGATCGACGTGTCCACCCAGCCGCCGAAACAGACTCACGCGCAGGGACGGCGGATGGTGCGGCGAGTCGTGTTGGATCCAGGACACGGCGGACATGATCCGGGCGCGGTCGGTGTATTTGGTTTGCGCGAAAAGGACGTTACGTTAGACGTCGCGCACCGCGCTGCGCCTCTGATCGCGCGCGAGCTGGGCATCTCAACGCTGCTGACTCGCGACAGCGATACGTACGTTTCGCTTGCAGAACGCACCGCGCGCGCCAACGCATTTTCTGCGGATCTATTTGTTTCGATTCATTGCAACGCGAGCGAGAGTTCAGACGCGCACGGGGTCATGACGTTCGTGTTGGATAGCGCCAAAGACCCACTTGGGTCGCGCGTCGCCGCTCGCGAGAACGACGCGAGCGTTCAAGCCTCTGAAGAACTCGCGCGCGCGCTGGGCAATGCTCTGGGGGGCCATCGAGCCGCCTCGACCCACTTTGCCGCGTTGCTTCAGCGCTCGACGATGGCGTCGGTAGGGAGTCGCTATCGAGGCCTTCGGGATCAGGGGGTGAAGTCAGCGGGGTTCTATGTACTGGCTGGCGCGCACATGCCAGCGGTGCTCTACGAGGTTTCGTTCATCTCGAATATCACCGAAGAGCAGCGCCTCGATACAGCTGACTATCGCCAGAAGCTCGCCGATGCGATCGTCAATGCGATCAAGGCATACCGCGGCGGGCTTTAGTCGTCGCGCTCGCCGACGAATCGACCATCTCTGAGCACATACCGAGTCGGTCCGTCCGCGAACACGGGCGCACGCTCTTCGGGATACAGCTTGTCACCGGGAAGCGCGAGCGTGGGCACGTTCTGCGTGATCAAGAAATGCGGCAGAATCGCGTCGAGCGGCTGCCGATCGGCGAGCGCGAGCGCGGAAGCTTCGGAGTCGGCCTCGATCAAGATTTCGAGGGCGCGCGCGGTTGGCGGCGCGAGAAAGATCTCGGACTCCGTCCAGCGCTTCAGGATGTCGTGTGGGCGTCCCCAGAACGAACTGGTTGTTTCGTGGTCGTCGTGGCGTGCCACCTGTCCCTCGGGTAGCGCCGTTAGAAAGAAGCGTGTGTCGAAACGTCGTGCCTCGGCAGCTGGCGTTATCCAGTGAGCAAACGGCCTCAGCCGACCGACCTGCAGAGTGAGTTGCTCTTGTTGCATCAAATCGCGAAACGCCGTCGCGGGCGGCCGGGCGCCGAGACGCGCGCGCAGCGTACCGGCCATCTCCGCTGTGGGATTCGGCTCCGTGAGTAGCACTCGTGCTTCCTCAAAGGTCTCTCGGCACGCGGCCACATGGAATGCTGAGCCAGGCTCGCCAGCGAACAGGTCAGAGCGCGGGTGGAGTGCGCCAAGGGTGTCGTTCCAGTGTGGGTCACGGTCAGCTTCGTCCACTTTGCCGCCTGGGAAAACCACAGCGCCCCCTAGGAAGCCGGACTTGGAGTGCCGCTTGACGCAGTAGACCTCGAGTCCTTCGACCCCGTCGCGAACGACGATGATAGTCGCAGCCCCCTTTGGCTCGACGCCGTCACGATCCGTTTTCAGGTCCAGCACCCGGGCAGCTTGCCCTCTTCGCCAGGCGATGCACAAGGCGCGTAGCGCGGTGGTACCCAAGCCTGCCTTGAGCGATTTTGGGCGCGCCTCAGCTGCTACTCCCCAAATTCTCGGACTGGCGACGCAGGCGTGTCGCCGACAAACGTTGAAATACCCGGGTTTACGTACACAACCTTGTGGGCGACGACGCCGGTGCGACGAGACGTTGACTACTACGGGCCCGGTACTTATCTTTCGTGCCCTTTTCGTCCAACGGATCGGTTTGGAGGAGCCCTCGTCAATATGAACAAGGCACAGCAAAAAAAGTTCAAAGAGCTCTTGGAGTCGAAGCGCAACGAAATCGTCAAGCGCGCACAGCAAACCTTGGATGAGGACATGGCACTCGACGCGGATGACTTGCCGGACGAGATGGACCTCGCATCGAGCGAATACCTCCAGTCGTTCACGTTTCGCCTCCGGGGGCGTGAGAAGACGTTCTTGGAAAAGATACAAAAGGCGCTGGACCGGATCCGCGATGGCGAGTTCGGGATCTGCGAGGAGTGCGATGAGCCTATTTCTATCAAGCGGCTCGAGGCGCGCCCGGAAACGACGCTCTGCATTCGCTGCAAGGAAGATCAGGAGCGAGTCGAGAAGGACTTCGGCTAGCTCCGACGCTTGGTGCGGCTAGTCCGGCTCCGTCGACGGGGCGGGGCGATGCCGCGTAGCGCCGCTCGGAGGAACCGGCCGGTGTGGCTGGCTTTGCAGTCGGCTACAGTCTCTGGCGTGCCGGTAACCACGACGGTGCCGCCGGCCGATCCGCCCTCCGGGCCGAGGTCGACGACCCAATCTGCACACGCCACGACGTCGAGGTTGTGCTCGATTACGACCACGGTGTTGCCCGCGTCGCGGAGCCCAAATACCGCGTGCGTCAGCAGCTCGATGTCGCTGAAATGCAAACCGGTGGTCGGCTCGTCCAGCACATACAGCGTCTGACCCGTCGCTGTCCGCGCCAGCTCGGTAGCCAGCTTCACGCGCTGAGCTTCCCCGCCGGAAAGCGTCGTGGCTGGTTGCCCGAGTCGAAGGTAGCCGAGGCCCACCTCGCGCAGGGCAGCGAGGCGCTGCGCGATCTTTGGAATGGCGTCGAACAGATCGAACGCTTGGTCGACGGATAGGGCAAGCGCGTCGGCGATCGACAAGCCGCGGTACTTGACGGCTAGTGTTTCGCGGTTGTAACGCGCACCGCCGCACGTGTCGCATTTCACGTAGACGTCGGGGAGAAAATGCATCTCAACCCGAAGCTCGCCGTCGCCTTGGCAGGCCTCGCAGCGACCGCCCTTGACGTTGAAGGAAAACCTTCCTGCTCGATAGCCCCGCGCTCGCGCTTCAGGCAGGCCGGCGTAGAGTTCTCGAAGATGCGTGAACACCCCCGTATAGGTGGCCGGGTTTGAGCGCGGCGTGCGTCCGATGGCTGCCTGATCGATGCTGATGACTTTGTCGATGTGTTGCAGCCCAGTAAGCGACTTGTGTGGACCGACCCAGCCCGACGCACCGTAGAGTTCCGAGCGGACTGCGCTGAGCAATGTGTCCACCACCAGCGAGCTCTTTCCAGAGCCGCTGACTCCGG
>JAUIKB010000230.1 GCA_030430975.1 Polyangia bacterium | reverse complement strand
ACCGCAAGACCGAGAAGCCTGCGGCGCCTCCCCGCCGCCGACTGGTCATCTTCGAGTAGATGATCGAGCAGACGCGCCAGATACGTCGCCGCAAAAGGCTTGCCGTCGAACGCGATGATCGTCCGAGCACCGTCGACCGTAAACCGCACGCTCGTCGCGCCGCCGGCGACAGCTGCCCGCACGAGTTCCTGAGCGTATAGATGCGGATCGACCAATAGATGCGCGCGGAGCTTGCTCAGCGCCCGCTGGGCATCGACCCGGATCTTCCCTGACGCGACGAGTTCCGGATCCATCACAGAGACACTCCGAGCTGGTGACTCAGCAGACGGTCGTTTTGCTCAGCATTCAGCGGGCCCCACGACTCGACCCAGGCGTACCTCAGCAGCAGCGCAGCCGCGCCGCTTAGATCTTCCTCCGCGCAGCTAAGCGCCGCCTTACCCGGTTCGCTCCGGTTATCGAAGAACAGCACGCGCGACTCACTCAGCCGCCGTGACGACGACCGAAGCTTGCGTGCGGAGAGCAACGGCGTCTCGTCGTGTTCGTAAGTCAGCGCACAGAACTTGGAGCTGGCGCCCTCGATCCGACCGAACTCGACACGCATCACAGGCACCTCGAGCGCCTGCAACAGCTCGGTTATCGCAGCGCCCAGCCGCGTTTCGACAGGGGTCGGATGGGCCGTCGGTTCGAGCAAACCGTAGCTATCGGCGACATCCGTGAGCTGTCCGAACGTGAGATCGATCCCCTGTTCGCCGAAGCGAAGGTTCATCGAGTGAACCAGCTCCGGGGATGCCCAGATCACTGGCACCCCCCGACGCGCCAGCTCGCGGCACACGCCCGTGCGCCAGGGCGAGTACAACAGCCCCGACCGCAGCATCCGTTTGCGATTAATCGTCGACCACTTGAGCGCGACCTCACCATCCAGCGGCGCCGCGAGAGGCACCCAAAACTCGCGCTTCGACGCCTTGATGCGCTCCGCCAAGCCGGCCCGCGCGAGCAGTTCATAGCGATCCTTGTAGCGGGTTTCGCCGGCGCGCACGGCCTCTTGCTCAAGCTCTTCGAACAGCGCTCGGCGGAGCTCGCGCTTCGCGAGTCGACTCACGCGCCGCATAGTCTTGCGCCAGTGCTTGTCGCGACGAACGTTGTCGCGACTCAGAGTGTGCGCCAGCTTTGGGCTGCGTACCTTGAAGCGAACGTCTTCGAGCTGCTCGAACGTCGGGCGACGACTCTCGTACAGCGTCAGGCCCCGATTGTAGAACCCGGCAAAGTCGGCACCGTCCGGGATCTGATCGGGGCCGTCGCTCAGGCCCTCAGCTCCAGGGGTCAGCCCCACAACGTAAGTGGCGCCCTCATGGTGTTCGGTAACCGAGACGAGTGCATCGACCGTCAGCTCGCGGTTCATCTTGCGACGCTTGCGAGCGTTCTTGTCGACCAAGAATATCGGCACCTCGGCATGCCGACACCAACGCATCAGCGAACGCTCGCAAGCCGTCCGGTGTTCGCTGACCGCATCGGCATCGAGCTGCTGAAAGAGCGTCACGACCGTGCCCGATCCCTTGCGGCGCCGCCCTTTGCGAAGCTTCCAGGAATGATCCGGCTTCAGTTCGATCGACCACGCTTCACTGTCGCACCAAGTGTCGACCCGAACGGTGCTGGGCTGCAGCGCGAACACCGAAATGAAACCCACGCCGTATTTGCCGACCTTCGACTCGTCGCCTTCTTTGGTCGACGAGAACAACGTCAGCAGTGCTGACTCGACCACATCACGGGTCATGCCGCTGCCATCATCACGAACCGTCGTCAGGGTGTCGTCTTCGCCCGCTTCGATGGCCACGGTTATCCGCGAGGCGCCCGCGTCGATGCTGTTCTGCACGAGCTCGCGAAGGAACGCATAGGGATCGGCAAACTGCCGAACCATGTCTTGCACGAGACCGGTTTCGGGCGCCTTGACGGCCTTGGACTTGCCTGAACGATAGGCCACTGAAGCGGATGGTACTGCAGTTATGGCACCGCGAGCGCGTCTACCGAATCTCCGCCGCGCCAGCCGATCAGCGCCTGCGCGCGGCAGCGCCGACGACGATCGGTGAAAAGAACAGCGTCGAAGCGTCGGCCTTTCGAGCGTCCCACTCGCGCATAAACGCCTCTCGGTCCCCCCGTCCCAGAACGCCGGCGTCGACCATCCCCTGCGTATGAAAGGGAAAGAACGCATCCGCCCAGCGAAAGGCCGGCGACTCCGGTCCACCGGCGATCACGTAGGGTTCGAACACACACGGCTCGAGGCCGGCATCGACGAATAGCCGATTGATTTGTCCCATGACCCAGGGATCGCCTCCCCGAGACCGGTAGAAGTCGCGGACACCGCGGATCACGGCATCAAAGCTGTCACTGCGTGGAAAAAGAGATACGCCCTCGTGGTTGTAGTCGACGATCCCGAGCACGCCGCCAGGCGCGAGACATGAAGCGAGCTGGGATACGACGCGCTGCCGATCGCTCAGAAACGCGAGCACCCAGCGCAAGAAGATACCGTCCACTTGGTAGCCGGTTAGGTCCCCGACGTCGGACTCGACAACGTCCACGTTGCGCCAGTCCCTGGCCTTCGCCACATCGCGCAGATGCGACACCCAACGCGGCGACACGTCGACCGCCGTTACACGGCCGCCCACGCCGACACGCTCTCGCAGCGTTTCGACGACGAAGCCCGGTCCGGCTCCCGCATCCATCACGTGACCGCCCTCCGGCAGACCCAGTCGATCCAAGAACCGCTGCGTTACCTCGCCCCACACCTCATGCTGAAGTTCGAGTCGTTCGAGCTCGTGATCGCTCGATCCTAGAATGTATTCGGTCATGCCTGTCCCAGAGCGCCCAGTGTTGGTCGACCGCAGGCTACCATCGTGGTCACGAGACGCGAGATGCGTCCGGTTACTTCTTGCCAGGCAGCTTCGCCTCGACGATGAATTGGCCCTCGCAGGACTCTTTTCCGGAGTGATACTGCGCGGCGAGAACTCGAACCGGTGTCTCACAGGCGGCGTCGTCCGCACAGCGATCCGTTGCGCGCGCCAGGGTCCGTGCCAGCTGCTCCGCTTCGCGCTTGGCGAGAAACGTCACACGATCCTGAGCCGACGGGTCGCAGCCGCTGTCGATCTCAGCGCCGGCTGCGATGCGCGCGGCGTCCCGGGTACCGTCGGAATCGATCAGTGTGGCGCTCGCCGACGACTTGACGATCGGTGCTGAGTCACGCTCACCAGCCTGAGCGGTAGTGAGCCCGACTTCGAACAGAGCGGTGAAACAGGCGGCGGCAACGAAGCATCGGCGGAGGGTCAGCGTGGTCATACCCAAGGCATTGCAGGACCTGTGCCATACGACATCGTCGCCATTTTCGGCACATCTCAGCACCGTTTCGGACATGTAGGTGCAGTTCCATGCACTCCCGCCGAGCAAGGGCCGGCACCCAGTGCAATTCCTTGCACCTGATACGCTGGCGCCCGTGTCTGCGGCCTTCGACGTCATCATAGTAGGCGCTGGCATGGCGGGCTTGAGCGCCGCCCGGACGCTCCGCGAGCAGGGCCTCCGGGTGAAAGTGCTGGAAGCGGCCAACCGACGCGGCGGGCGCGCGTGGACCGACAACGAAACGCTCGGCGTTCCGTTCGACCGGGGTTGTCACTGGCTGCACTCGGCGGACGTGAACCCGCTGCGCCCGCTGGTCCAGGAGCTCGGGTTTGACACGGACCCCCGCTATCACGTCGCGCGCGTGCACGATGGCGCGCGCTGGCTGAAACCGAGCGAACTCCGGGCCCGCGCTCGCGCGATCCGCGACGAACTGCTCGCCGTCGACCGGTATGGCGCGAACCACGACATCGCCGTAGCGGAGCGTCTGGATCCGCAAAGCGCCCACTACGCGCAGATGACGCGCTGGATCGCGGTGATCAGCGGGGTTGATCCGATCGACGCCTCGACGCGGGACTTCGCGCGCTATCGCGAGACGAATCGCAACCTGGCCGTGCGCCAAGGTCTCGGCACGTTCGTGCAGCACTTCGCGGGGGACATCGACGTCGTCTTGAATGCACCCGTCGACGCCATCAGCGTCGTCAGCGACGGCGTGCGGGTTAGCTGCGCCAAGGGCGAACTGGACGCCGCAGCGGTGATCGTCACGGTGTCGACGGGCGTGCTCGCCGCCGAGACGATTCGTTTCGACCCGCCGTTACCGGACTGGAAGCGGCGGGCGATCGCCGCCGTACCGCTGGGAGCCGCGAACAAGATCGGATTCGCGTTCGACCGCCAGGTGTTCGACACCAGCAACGGCGCCATCGCCCAACTCGAAACGAGCGCTCACGGGCTCGGGTTTCGACTCCGGCCGTTCGGCGCGCGCATCGCGGTTGGATACGTAGGTGGTTCGGCGGCGGACCAGCTCGAAGAGTTCGGCGAGCAGGCCGCCATCGACGCTGCTCGCGAGGAATTGAAGTCGCTGTTCGGAGCCGCCGTGACCGACCGCATCGTCACAGCCACCACCACCGGATGGCGTCGGGACCCTTGGATTCAAGGTGCCTACTCGGCGGCGCGCCCGGGATGTGCCGACGAGCGGATTGCCCTCGGTCGGCCGGTCAACGAGCGGATCCTGTTCGCCGGCGAGGCCACCAGCGAGGAGTTCTTTTCGACCCTGCACGGGGCCTTCCTCAGCGGACGCCGCGCCGCCAGGGCAGCGCTCAGCGAGCGCTTCGGAATCGAACCGGATGAGTCGGAGCGGAACGGCGATCAGTCGTGCGGCTGAGCTGGCGCGTTCACACGCTACAGCGCGCCGCCGAAGTGGCGAAAGTACCGCGGCTCAGACGACGTTTGACCCGACGCCGCTGGCGCGTCTTCGCTCGCCAGCGGCGTCGCGTTGCGGTCGTTAGGCTTCACGGACTGCGCTTCGGATGCGACCGGCGTGGGGGGCGGAGGAGGTGACGACGGCGCCGTTGCGCTCTCGGCTTGGACCGGTTGTGCGTCTTGCTGGTCTTGCGATGAAGGTTTGACCGCTGTCCGCGCGTCCCGCTGTACAGCAGCCCAAGTTGGCGACGTAGCCACTTCAGCCTTCGGCTCGCCTTGAGCGACCGGCACCCGAAATGCCACGTCGCCACGCGCTGCGGCCTCCGTGACGCCGAACGCCATCGCGACGAGCGAGCACAGCAGTGCACCCCCGAGCGCTACCATCAAGATGGGTCGCCGCCGGGCGGGCTTGGGTAGTCGCGACGCTGAACTCAACCGCAGCGTCGACCGCGATGGCGCGTGAGACGCTGACGACCCGGCCGCCGGCGATGTGGCGTACGAATCCGCAGGTGGCAGCGTATCCGGCTGAGGTCCGGCGGGTGGCGTGGCCTCAAGCACAATGTCGGGCCAGCTGGCTGTCACCGCGCGTCCGCTGGCATCGGCCGCCACTCCTTGTACCGACAGCCATCGAGCTAAGCCGCGGCCAAGGTCGTCGACAGATGGTCGCCGCTCCGCCTTTTTGTCGAGTCCCGAGTCGATCAGCGCCGAGAGTTCCGCGTCCACTCGGGCAACATCCTCGAGCGTCTCAGGGACCGCACCGAGGATCTGTTGCAAGATCATCGCGCAGTTCTGCCCGCTAAACGGCGGCTGACGCGCGATCAGCTCGTACAGCACGACGCATGTCGCCCATACGTCGGCGGCGGGGGTGATGTTGACGTCGCCGCGCGCCTGCTCCGGCGCCATGTACTGCGGGGTCCCGAGCAGAGTGCCCTGCACGGTGAGGTGTTCGTCTCGGCTTACGACCTTGGCAATACCGAAATCGAGGAGCTTAGGCTGCATTGTCGGGCCGCGACTTGCGAGCAAGATATTCTCGGGTTTGATGTCGCGATGGATGACCCCTTGCGCGTGAGCGACCCTGAGTCCCTCGACGATCGGTAGCATCATGCTCACCGCCTGGACGGCGGTCAGCCTTTCTGGACGAGTGAGCCACTCCGCCAGGCTTTCACCCTGCAGGTACTCCATCACGATGAACGGGTCGCCACTGGGAGTGGTGCCGAAGTCGCTGACGTCGACGACCGATTCGTGACGGAGACCGGCGGCCACCTGCGCCTCCCGAAGCAGCCGCTTCCCGACGACGTCCGGTCGCGCGGCGCGCGACAGATCCACGATCTTCACCGCGACGTCGACGCTCAGCAACTGGTCGCGAGCAAGCCACACGACCCCCATTCCGCCTGCACCGATCGGACGCTGCAGGACGTAGCGATCGCCGATCCTGGTAGCGGGAGAGTACGCGTTGGTGACTTCTTCAGCCTGGGGTGCGGTGGGCACGGGAAGGCTAGTGCACGTGTCATGCCAAGAATCGACAGCTCATGACGAACCAGAAAGCACCACATTTGTGCGGCTCTACCAGTCGCTGCAGCCCCTTTTCGCCCCAAGCGAAGGACGGCGTATCGCGGCCTGTGGCGTTCCGCCACGGTCGCCGGCAAGCTGGCGGTTTCCGCATCGATTCAGCAAGGGACTCACGCTGCGGGGTGTGACGGGGAGATGCCCTGCGTTAGAGTCCGCGCATGTCTTATCGTCATGTGTTCACAACAGCCGGCTTCGCGGTTTCGATCCTCCTGTGCGACCAGGCATTTGCGCAAGGCGCACCGCCTCCCGATCCGCCTCCACCACCTCTGACCGGTGGTTCCGGAACTGAGCCGACGCCACCGCCACCGCCGCCGCCACCCGCGACGGCACCTCCGGCGCAGCCGCCACCCGCGCAACCGGCACCGCCGGCGTATCCGCCCGCCCAAGGGCAGCCTGCCCCGCCGCCGCAGCAGCCGCCGCCTCCGGGGGCGGGACCCGGCACCTACGTCGAAGAGCCGCCGACGCCCCCGGTGAACCCGACCGTCGAGCGCCATGACGGGTTCTATCTACGGCTCTCCCTCGGGCCCGGTGCGGTGAACACGCGTGTCGAATCCGACCTGACCGCCGGCTCGACCACGACGTTCGACATCAACGGATTCGGCCTGGGTTTCGACCTCATGATCGGTGGCACTCCCGCTACGGGTCTCGTCCTGGGCGGCATGTTGACGGGAACCAGTGCAAACAAACCAACCCTTACACCCGATGAAGGTTTCGTGGACAACGCGGAGCGCGAGCTCGACGGCACCCTCAACTTCGGTCAAATCGCCTTCTTTGCCGACTATTTTCCAGACGAATATGGCGGTTTCCACTTCGGTGGCTGGTTGGGTCTAGCTACCGTCACCTACTCGCGCGACTCAAGCTCGAGTAGCTCCAGCGGCAACGACGATGACGTCGCCGGCAGTAGCGGCTTCGGCGCCGGACTGATGGTCGGCTACGACTGGTTTGTCGGCAAGCAGTGGTCGCTCGGCATCTTGGGGCGCGGTTCACTCGGCGCGACATCCAACAACGAGAGCTCAAACCTCATTGAGGAGGAACGCATCGGCGCCAACAGCTGGGCGATCATGTTCACGGCGCTGCACCACTAAGACGCGCCTGCGGCCACGTGACCACTCAGGGCACGCCTAGGGGCACGTGGTCGGCACCGGCGCCTGCATGTATTGCTGCGTGGTGATGTTGCCGTCGGTGTCACAGCACGTCTCGCCCACGGTGTAGATGTCCCCAACACAGCAACGGCCGCCCGAATCGCATGCGTCCATCGGATCCGGATCCGCTCCGCCGCAGATGTAGGTCCTGCTGGTCGCGTCGTAGCCACATGGTAGTTAGTCTGGCGCACCCGGCTCCCAGCCGGCCGCCATCGCTTCGCATTGCGCGGGGGCCGGCGATCGGCTAGTTCGGTTCAAATGGGCAACCCCATGTGGCGTATCGGTCTACTCGTCGCGTTGACAACGGCTTGCACGCAAACGACGCTGACGCCCGTCGGG
>JAUIKB010000229.1 GCA_030430975.1 Polyangia bacterium | reverse complement strand
CGATCACCGACGGCGAGAAGAACGCCCAGCGCAGGTACGTGGCTCGCCGCGGATCGTCCAGGGGCGGGGCGAGCCGACCGAGCGCGTATTTATCGGCGAGGTACACACCGATCGCGGCCAGCTCGGTGACGACTGCGTCTCCGTCGAGCAACGTCGGCAGCTTGCCCATCGGGTTGAGCGCGATCAGTTCGGGTTCCTTTTGCTGGCCTGCGGTGATGTCCACGAACCGGAGCTCGTAGGGTTCGCCCAGCTCCTCGAGCCCCCACAGGAGGCCGGCGGCGCGCGAGAACGGGTGGTGAAACAGCGTGATGGTCATGGGGGTTCTTTCGTTGGGGGTCGGCGAATCCGACCCGCCGAAGCTACGATCCATTGCGGACAGTTTCGGTCCTCAATAGACGCTATGCTCGAAGAATGCTCAACACGTCCGCTCGCCTGTTGCGACTGCTGTCGCTGCTCCAGGTGCAGCGGTCGTGGGGCGGTGCAGAGCTGGCCGAGCGGCTCGACGTCACCCCGCGCACGCTGCGGCGCGACGTCGACCGGCTCCGAGAGCTTGGCTATCCAGTCGAAGGACAGCCAGGGGTCGCCGGCGGCTACGCATTGGGAGCAGGCGCGCACCTCCCGCCGTTGGCGCTTGCCGACGACGAAGCGCTCGCGGTCGCCTTGGCGCTTCGTACCGCAACCAATGCGCACTCAGCGTCGATCGGTGAACCCGCACTGCGCGCGCTCGCCAAGCTAGAGCGAGTGTTCCCGCCTCGGTTGCAGCGCCGTGCCCACGCGCTGCGAGAGACGATCTTGCTGCTCGAGCGGGCCGGCCCGACGGTGAGCAGCGCGCTGTTGTCGCTGCTCGCCGAGGCGTGCGACGACCACCGAGTCGTGCAGTTCGATTACACGAGCCTGGCGTCAGCGCGCACTCACCGCAGCGTCGAGCCAGCGGGCCTCGTGCACACGGGTCGTTGGTACCTGGTCGCGTTCGATCCGGCGCGTAACGACTGGCGAACTTTCCGCGTGGATCGCATGGACGATGGCGTTACGATGGGCGGCACGTTCGCCCCGCGGCCACCGCCAGAGGGTGGCGATCTCCGAGCGTTCGTTTCGCGTTCGCTGTCCACGGCCGCGTACCCGCATCAAGTCGTCGTGATCCTGCACGCGCCTGCCGAACAGATCACCGCGCGGGTATCGGCGTCGACCGCGCTGGTCGAGCGCCTGGACGCCAAGCGGACGCGGGTGTCGATCGGAGCCGGATCGATGCACGGACTAGCCGCGTGGGTGGCGAGCTTCGAGGTCGACTTCGAAGTCATCGAGCCGCCCGAGCTGCTGGAGGTGCTGCGGAAGTTGAGGGGGCGGATTGATGGGGCGCTGGAAAGAACTCAGCCGCCTAGGTCGGAGCCTGCACCCGACGCCGGGACCTCCAGCACATAGGGGCGCGCGTAGTAGACCGAGCAGGCTTTCTCGGGGTCGCGGTGCAAGACCCAGCGTACGTACACCCGGCCGTCCGACGAGTGGATCGCTTGTGGCGCCGCGGGGAACGGCCCGGCGCTGCGCACTGACTTCAAGACCTCCCTGGGACGCAGCCGTAGTCGGTTGACCGCCGGCTTCGGGATGGTGCGTTGGTGGTGGCGCCGCTCAGGACAAGCAGATGGCGCCAACCAAGCTCCAGAGTGCGCGCGCATTCGTCGCCATACGCGGCACCTCGCCACAACGTGTGGGATCTGTCAACGTGACTCCCCGACGCGCCGTCGACGTGGTGCTTGTTCGTAACCGCCTAGACCGGTGCGGAAATATACCCTGAGTCAGAGGAAGAACAGTGACTGCCCGACCATCCAACCTGTTGCCCGCGTTCTGCCGACTCGCTGACAGTCTCGCGGGGGTCCTATGAAAGACGTGGTGATCCTGACCGAAGATCGCTTTGAACGGGTGGACGTCTCGTCGCCGTACACGGTCAATGTTGCCCTAGAGGACGGCTTGTTGGAGCAGGCACTGACCCGTTGCGGCCTGAGCGTCGAGCGAGTGTCGTGGTCGCGCGCCGGGTACGATTGGCAGAGCACCCGGGCGGTGGTGTTTCGCTCAACGTGGGACTATTTTGATAGGTTTCCCGAATTTTCAGTGTGGCTAAAACGAGTGTCCAGCTGCGCGCAGGTATTCAATCCGGTCGACGTGGTCCGTTGGAACGTCGACAAACACTATCTGCGCGACTTGCAGCAGCGGGGCAGCCGCATCGTTCCGACCCACTTTGCGCCCCAAGGCGACGACCGCACGTTGGCAGCCTGGCTCGCCGATTGCGAGTGCGATGAAGCGGTGATCAAGCCGGTCGTGTCGGGGGCGGCTCGGCACACCTACCGCGTCACCACCGACGCGGCGCCACAGTTCGAGGGGATCCTGGCCGAGTGTTTGGCTGCGCGCGCGATGATGTTGCAGCCTTTTCAACGCAGCGTCCTCACGCGCGGCGAAGTATCGCTCGTGATGATCGACGGTCGCTTCAGTCATGCTGTTCAGAAACTAGCCAAGCCCGGCGATTTTCGCGTGCAAGACGATCATGGGGGCACGGTGAGGCTCTATACGCCGACCGATGCCGAGATTGCATGCGCCGAGCGCGCGGTAGCTAGCTGTCCCGCCCCGCCGATCTACGCCCGCGTCGATCTGGTCGACGACAACGCCGGCCTGCCCGCCATCATGGAGCTCGAACTCATCGAGCCCGAGCTCTGGTTTCGGTTGCATCCTCCCGCGGCGGCGGCGCTCGCCCAGTCCGTTGTGCGACGGCTGGGGCGAGGCGACGCCTGCTGAGTATCTGAACGGCCGGGTGCTTACCGCGGGCCGCTGCTCTTGCTGGATGACTTGCTACCGCCGGAGCCGCTGCTCTTGCTGGACGACTTGCTACCGCTGGAGCCGCTGCTCTTGCTGGACGACTTGCTACCGCTGGAGCCGCTGCTCTTGCTGGACGACTTGCTACCGCTGGAGCCACTGCTCTTGCTGGACGACTTGCTACCGCTGGAGCCGCTGCTCTTGCTGGATGACTTGCTACCGCTGGAGCCGCTGCTCTTGCTGGACGACCTGCTACTCGAGCTGCTGCTCTTGCTGGACGACTTGCGGCTACGGCTGGAGCTACCGCTGGAGCTGCCGCTGGAGCTGCTGCTGCCTGATGAGATTCTACCGAACTTGGACGTCCTGGACTTGGACCGTGCTTTCCTGGACTTAGGGGTGGCTTTGCGGCCCTTGTTTTTGGGTAGCCGCCCGGTCTTGAGGTACCTGTTGTAGTCTCTTTCGCGTTGGGCACGTTGTGCAGGGGTCTCCACGAGCCGGAGGCCCCCACGATGGCTGGGCGGGCGGTGGGGACGCGGTTTGGCTCGCGGCTTCGTCAGATTCTTATGCCAAGTACGGTTGATCCTTAACCGCTCGGCTCGCTGTTGCGGTGTTTCAGCAAGGGCCCTCCGAAGTGAACCCTTGGGTCGGCGCTTGTTGCGAGTCTTCTTGTTGCGCGCTTCGTTTCGAGCGTGCTTCGCTTCTTTTTGCTTGCGCGCTTTTTTCTGGCTCTTGGTTTCGGAGAGCTTTAGCCCCGCCAAGACATCTGGGCTGGTGGGAAATGCGCTGGCCAGCGGTGCGGCCAGCATGCAGCCGGTCAGGACCAGAAGTGTTGCAAATAGTCGCATAGGTAACCTCCTCATCGTGGCACTTACATGTGCACTGCAGCGGTCTTACGGCTGCACTCCTGATACTCATTTGGCCTGCGGACATTCCCCCACAGTGGCGCCATTTCACGAAATCATAGGAGTCGCTATGGAACGGCCGGCCGGTGTCCACATTTTTCTATGGATTATTACCCGGGTCGGCCAGCGGGTTGGTGAAGGAAGACTCGCGAGCTGGCGGAGCCGCGGCTCCGACCCGCCGCCTTTAGCCGCGTCATCGGGCGATGCAGCTCGCGGGTAGTGGCGCTGATCTGCGCGGCCAGCGGAGCCATGCCGGCGCATCGGTGCGGTAACCGAGATGGGTTTGCACGAACGACATCCGAGCTGTTGAGCTTCCCGCAGTACGTGTTCTCGCGTTGAAAATCCGCCTTGCACGTAGGAAGTCGGCGAGCGCGCCGTGATCGGTAGAGGATACGCGCCGGATCGAGCGCTCGGGGCTCCCGTGATCCGTCTAGCTAAGCCGTTGCGTTTCATTACCTCGGAGGTAATCTCGGATCAGGCAGTCCGTGTCATGCTAGCTGAATGGCCCACGGATCTACGCCGAATCGTGCGATCAGCCACGCCGCGCCTAGGGCGACACCCGTCCACTCCAACGGGGTCCGTTTGTGCAGACGCAACACACAGCGAGGCTTGCTAGCGGTGCGCTTGAGGTCAGCGGCTTTTCTCGGCCTCGCGCTGGCGGTGGCGTGCGGTGGCAGTGACGATAGCGGGCTGACGGGCGGCGGCGGTGCGGCGGGTTCCCTGAACGCCGGGTCGGGGCAGGGCGGTTCGTCGTCGGGGGGCTCTGACTCCGGCGGAACGGGATCGGGCGGTTCCGGAGGGCAGGGCGGCAGCGCTGGTCAGGGTGGTGCGATCGGGGGACCGTGCCAGGGGGACGATGACTGCAGCGCCGTATCCCAGGTTTGCGACACCCAAACTAAGGTGTGCGTTGATTGTCTGTTCACCACTCAGTGCGGGACACTGGAGCGCTGCCAGGACAAGAGCTGCGTGCCGCTGACCGAGTGCGCCAACAGCCTCGACTGCGTGAACGCGCCGCAAGGAACGATTTGCGATCCGACGACGGGGTTCTGCGAGGAATGCGTAGCACCGGGTGATTGTGGGGGGACGTCGGACTGTATTGCGAACCGATGTGTTGCCTACACCCCCTGCGACAATTCGCTGGATTGCACCGGCGGCGACGTGTGTAACCCAGCCACGGACCGCTGCGTGGGTTGCGTCGGCGCCAACGATTGCAGCGGCGACGAGGAGTGCGTTGACCATGAGTGCGTGAGCCTGACCGAGTGTCAGTCCGACAACCAGTGCACGCCGCTCGGCCTGCTATGCGACGAGCAGAGGGGTCACTGCGTCCAGTGTCTTCGGAATCCTGATTGTCCGGATGTCTACCACTGCGATCCCGCCGGCACCTGCGTCGTCGACGTGTGCGCAGAGGATGAAAGCCGCTGCGTCGGGGTGACGGTTCAGACCTGCAACAGCGCCGGCGACGGATTCGCCGTGAGCGCTACATGTGGTGCGCAACAGAGCTGCGTGCAGGCGGGCACGACCGCCGAGTGCAAGGACTGGGTGTGCGACGCCGGCAAGACGTACTGCGATGGCGACACGCTGATCGACTGTGCGGCCGATGGCTTCAGCGTCGACAGTTCGACGGACTGCACCGCGACGGGACTCCATTGCTACAACGGTGAGTGCAAGGCTCAGGTCTGCGACCCGAATTCGACGTACTGCAACGTGGCGACGAACGCCGTGATGCAGTGTTCTGGAAACGGACAGTCGGCTACCGTGCTCGATCAGTGCACCGCGAGCGAGTACTGCGATGCACCAACATCCAGCTGCAAGACTCAGGTGTGTGCGCCTAGCCAACCCGTGTGCGACGGCAACGTGGCGACTACCTGCAATGCTCTGGGCAGCGGCTACGCAAGCGGCGGAACCAACTGCACGGCGTCTGGCAAGACCTGCGTTGGCGGAGTCTGTTCAGCCTGCCCCGCGGGCAACGCTGCACAGAGCGCGGTTCGGATGATCGAACTCCACGTCGGTGATGTGGATTACATCGTCCTGCGCAACACCGACATGACGTGCTCAGCCGACCTTCAAGGCATGGAGATCGGCGCGTCTGCGGGCAACGTCCAGCCTCTGATCACCCCACTACCGAGCTTCGTCCTAGGTCCGGGGCAAGACGTTTACGTCGTCGAGCCGAACGGCTTTCAGACCGGAGACATCCAAACTTCGGGCAACATCATTTGGATTGGCAATTCGTTCGGCTATGCGTTGCTGTGTCGGGGCGCGTGCACTGTGGCGGCGAATGTAGTGGACGCTGTCGGGTTCGGCGGTGCGGTGGAATTACCCTCTCCGCTCAGCATGGTGCCGAGCGGCCTCACCGGCATCACATCCGTCAACGAGGACTCGCACGCGTATCGGCGCTCGGCGTTCTCAGGCGCGTATCCAGCATTCCAGAGTTCCGATTGGACGGTCGGCCTGGCGTCTCGACCTTCGATGTAGCTACTCTGATTCAGCGCACGCTTCGCGGTGACCGCTGCGTAACCGGCGCGGTGGTCTGGCAGCTCGTAGAAGCTGGGTACGGCATCTCGATGTTGCCCGATGCCGTCTGGGACCGCTAGTCGCCCGATCCCAGCAGGTTCTCAAACGGTTGTCGGTTCTTCCACCGGTAGGTCTGGAAGTCGCGTTGATCAGTCGACAGGATCCGACCGGTACCAAGTGATTCCGCTAGTACGACGAGGGAAGCGTCCGCGAGGTCCATTGGGAGATCGCGATACTGCCGCATGAGTTGCGCTATGCGGGGCAGGTGGGTCGCTGTGAGGTCGAACGTTGTGAAGGCTCCTTTGGTAGCGTCGGCGATGAACCTGAGTTCAACGTCGATGCCTAGGCGCGCGAGCAGCAAGTGACACGCCTCCGTCATCACCGGCCAAGTCGTGATCAGAGGCTCGTCTAGAGCATCGAGCGCGCGCTTCGCGGCTTCGTGAAATCGATCGCGTCGATTGGCTAGGGCGATGAAAAAGCCCGTGTCGGCGATGATCATTCGACCTTCGCTGTGAGCGATTCGACGAGCGCCTCCTTGTAGCTCGTCGAGAGATCCTCTGGGCCGTCGGCGCAGCCGATGAACCCGCTCGCGTGAAAAATCTGCTTGGCGGAACTCGGCGAAGCTGCCTGGCTCTCGAGGTATTGCGCTAGGGCCTCCTTGACGATCGCTGTCGTCGATCGGTTAGTCCGACGCTTCAGCTGCTCGATTTTCGCCATTAATTCCGGATCTATACGAGCGTTGAGGCGAGTTGTCATACGCTTAGTATGACAAGCGGTGACGGGAAACGCAAGGCGACCGAATTGGAACGCGACGGGCTGGCGGCCCAGCTACGTGAGTTGGGGTTGAGCCGACGGTCGAGGTCGCTCGGTCGCGAAGGTCGGGACTGAGATACGACGAGCGTCGGTTTCGGGCTAGCGCGGCTGCCTCTCGGTCGAGTTCATAGGCTGCCCGGTTCGGCCACTCTCGCCACGGCCTGCACGACGATGTTGCCGCCGCCTCGGTCGATCACCGTGACCTCCGCCAAGCGCGGATCCCGCGCGTAGGTCGTTCGGCGCACCTCCATCATGCTTTCGATCACGGCCTTGATCGGCGGGGCCACGGTCGCGGAGATCTCCAACCACATCGCTCTCAGGCTCGGCCGCGTCTCGTGCATCAGCGGATAATTCCACGCCAGCTGCGCAAGGTTCATTGCAGAATCCATCTGGCTTCGCGTCGGTGGCGAATCCATGAGGGAAAGGAGCGGCTCAGCGAACTCCAAGATGGACGCTGAGAGTTTGGGGAGCTTGCTGAGTTCCTTCGACGAGAGGTGTTTGACCACGGCTGCGCGCGGCGCTGCTGGCGGCGGTTCGAAGTAGCTTCGGTAGTGGTCGGGCGGCAGTATGGGAAGGTTGTCATTTTTGGTGACTGAGGACATCCAGTACGGGCCCGTCAGGCGCATGAAGGCTTCGTATTGACCTGCTTCAGTGCTCGCAGTCGATTCTACGTCCAGCAGTTGGGTGCCCACCTCCTCCTCGATCGAGGCTCGCGCCTCCGCTCGGAACGCTTTGATGTCGCCCCAAAAGTAGTTGGTGCCGTCCAACTCGATGATGCGGCCCAAGACGATTTCGCCCGCCTGGCCCGGTTCGAAGGTTGGTTCGACGTCCACGACTCGCCGGGTGAACAGCTCCCG
>JAUIKB010000228.1 GCA_030430975.1 Polyangia bacterium | reverse complement strand
GGATCGAATGGCTAACGACGAAGCTCAACACTTCTGAGCGCGTCAACCGTTCCGAACAGCCCCGCAAGCAGCACGGCGACCCGCTGGCGGATGATGCGCTTTAGCGCGAGCCAGGGGGCCGCGCTGCGTGACGATGCCCCGACCGCCCGCACCTCGCTGCGACGAGCCTGGGTTGCGACGGTCGATTTGCAGCTGATGGTGACGGCGGCGCAGTGGGCTGTGCGAGGGCCGCACGCGTTGGCTCGCCACGCGCTGCTCGACGGGCTCGGCGAGCGGCTTCGCGACAGCGCCGCAGACCTAGCCGACCGGTACGCGCAGCTGGGCGGCGCGGCCCCGCGCAGCGTGCGGCGACTCCACCCAGCCCTGCCGATCGAAGCCGTCGGTGCAGGCACCAGCGTAGTGTTGTCGGCCGTGGCTCAGCAATACGAACGCTACGGTGACAGGCTGCAGGTTTCGCTCCAAGACTGCGAACGTATCGGCGATGCTGCGTCAGCGGCCGTTATCGCCGCGGCGTCGCGGCGCGCCGCCCATGACGCCGTCGAGATCGAAACGCATCGTCGTCGCTACGCTTCACCTGAATCGACCGCCGTGATGACTTCGAAGAGCAGCTCGTCAAGCGCGTCGTGATCGACGTCGACGGGCAGCGACGTGGACTCCGTCAGTTGAGCCATGGTGCTCTCCAGTTGACCGGCTTGCTCCGCGAGCTCGTCGAACGTCCAGGCGCCGTCGCGGATCGCCACCAGCTCGTCGGCATCCGTGCGCCGCACGT
Source organism: Polyangia bacterium (assembly GCA_030430975.1). Taxonomy (GTDB): domain Bacteria; phylum Myxococcota_A; class Polyangia; order Polyangiales; family Polyangiaceae; genus JAUIKB01. The sequence continues at coordinate 7,127 of JAUIKB010000228.1, read as the reverse complement.
GCAGCTGACCCGTGCTCAATAGCTCGGCGCCAGTGCGCATGAGCCGCACCAGGTGCGCCGCGTGCTTCGTGTCGTATCCGAATCGCGTTTCCAACGCGGCGCGCGCGGGATTGCGTTCGCGCTTCCAGCGTTGATAAGCGTCCCACTGGCGGCGAGCCGCGCGGTAGCGGCGCTCGGCGCTGAGAGTGCGCGTGACGGCCTTCGGCAGTTCGACGGTCGCCATGACGGCTTCTGCCTCGCGGCGGTCTTCGGCGCTCAGTGTTGGCTCGTTGGGCAGCCCAAAGTCGCCGCGGGCGGGTTCGCGCTCAGGCGGACTCAGAAGCCACGAGCGGTGGCTCTTGATGCGCTTGAGCTGGGCGAGTCCGTAGCGCAGATACGTTTCGCCCACCTTGGCGGAGAGGAATCCCTGGCGCCGCGCGTGTAGTAGCGTCCACTGCCGCGTTGAGAACAGCCAGTCTCGCTGATCGGCGAATAGGATCTCAAGCGCGTTGGGGTTCGCGTCTGCACACAGTCGCACGAACTTCGTGACATCGAACAACACCGATTCGACCTTGGGCGTCGCCTCGAGACCTCGGGCCGCCAGAGCGGCGGTCACCGCGTCGCCGGTACGCCCAGCCAGCGCCGCGTCGCTCTGCTCGAACCGTTGCCGATAGCTCAGGCGCACACGCGGCGGCGCCACACACACGCCGCGCAGATCCACGTCCGAGTCGGCTCGCGATGTGCCGTGCGCGTGACTGCCGGCGAGCGTCACGAAGACAGCGGTATCGCTGGGAACGAACGTCACGGATCCATCGCCAGTCGAGTACGGATCACCAGGTCATCAAGCGCATCGACCGAGGTCGGTTCCTCGGGGAGCGAGCTTCTGTCGTAGGCTTCGTGGAGCTGCAGCTCGAGCTTGTCGAGATGGGCCGCATGCTGGGCCGCTTCGCCTTCGCCGAGCGGTTCCTTTTCGGTACCGGCGCGCTTGCGGGCGATCAGTTCGTCCACGAAGCTCAGTCGGAACGTCTCGTTCAACAACGGCAGGTTCGCCTCGATTTCGCCGCTGGTCAATACATGAATACCCGTCAGGTAAACCCGATAGGCGTACAGCAGATGCTTGACCGTGGCGGTCGGTTCCAAGAGCAGCTTGCGGCGCCCGCGCGCAAACCCGCGGTAGTGTCGCAGCAGTCCGCGCGTGATGCAGCCCTTGCCGAGCGCGCGCAGCTCTTCGGCTTCGGGACGCTCGGCGACGCTCAGAGGCGAGTACAGCTGTTCCAGGACGTAGCCGTTATGCCGGATCATCATCGCGGCGAACTTGCGCACGTCGTGGGCGACCCAGTCGAGCTCCAGGTTGTCCTCCAGACGCTCGATTGTGATCGTTTCCTCAGGCGGCTTTAGGCCGAGCAGCGCTCGGACCGGGAGCACGAACGCGCCCCGCAAGTCCACGTCGCTGTTGGCCGACGCAAACCCGTACAGATGTGCCCCGCTTATCGACGCAAACAGGGCAGGGGGACCTTCCTGCAGGACCGAGCCGAGCCGACCGCGATCGAGCTGAGTCCAGACTTCGTCTACGTCGCGCTGGCGCATGCCGCCGACCGTGTCACAACAAGGCGAGCTGTCCAACGACGAATCGCCTCGGATTGGCACTCGAGGCCGGGGGTTGGCTATGCTTGTAGCGATGGGCGATTCCAACGACAGCTCGTATAGCATCGCCGTCTACATCGCCATTGTGGTGGCGGTCGCCCCGCTCATAGTCGTGGCCAACGCGGTGACGATGGTCGAGACCAGTTCGTATTGGATCGCGCTGGGTATGGGTGCGGTCGTGGGCGTGCCGGTGACGCTGCTGGTGTCGCGCCGGTGGAAAAACGCGCTCGAGATGCCGAAGTTCATCCCGGTGGTGTTCGCGCCGACGCTGTGGGCTGCGTGTAGCCTGCTGCTCGCCAATCACTATCTCGATGACTCGCCTGAGACCCAGCACCGCGGGCAACTGGTGGCGATCGCCAGCTGTTACAAGAACGCGCGCTGTCTGTACGCTCGCGGCAGCCGCGACCTGCCACGCAAAGTCAAGCTAGGCGGAGGCATGACGGACGCTCGCTTCAATTGGAAAGCCCTCCGCGGCGATCCGGTGGTGATCGTTACCCGCGAAGGGCGCTTCGGCTGGCGCACGGTTGCCCGCGTGACGACGCCGAGACGCGCCGAGGACTAGAACTCCTGCGGAGGCGTGATGTCGATCTCGACGACCCCGCCAGCAGCCGGCAGATCGAACTCCGCCTCCGCGACGAACGCCGTATCGCCACCCATCCACGCCGCATCTTCGTCCGAGTACACCGGAATGCTCACGCGGTACTTTCCGTTCGGCGCGGTGCGCTGGTAGTGACAGGGGCATCCGGCTTTGGTTTCGTCGAACGTGTACGTCGAGCCGTACCACTGTCCCGACTTGCTCTCGCCGGTCTCCAGTTTGTGCACGAGCGACTGACACGCGCCGCACGCTATGCAGTCGCCTTCGCCGCATTCGATGGTGCAATTGCCGGTAATGGCCAAGGCGCCGCTGTAGTCATCGGCGCAACTCGCGACGCTGAAGTTCAGCGAGCAGTCTTCTTTCACGAACACCGGGTAGGCGCCGTTGTTGATGAACCGAAACTCGGTTTGGTGAGGGCCGTCGGTGTCGTCGGCCACGCGGCACTGAGGCGGGACCACCGACCCGCCTGATCCGCCTGATCCGCCTGAGGCCGAGCTACCACCCGTTCCGCTGCCGCCGGTTCCGCCAGCACCGCCGCCGCCAGAGCCGCCGGTCCCGTTACTGTCGAAGCTATTGCCGCCGCACGCGACGGCGGCGCCTAGGGTGACGACCGTGATCAGGCTCGCTTTGAGTGTCCAGTGCATGACCAGTCGTAGTGCAACGGCTGGGCCAACCGCCGAATGTCCGCTTGAGCGTGCTTGAAGCGTGCTGCGGAGCGTGAATTGCGCGCGCGGTTGGCACAGCTTGGCACGTACCGGCGTTCACGGTTCGGGGCCGCTAGGGCGACGTCACATCGACGGTCACGACGCCGTCCGCAGCCGGAAGTTCGAAATCGACATCGATCACCCGAGGCTGCTCTCCGTCGTTGATCGGCCCACCTGGCGTCCCGTAGACCGAGATCGAAGCACGGTACCTGCCGCTGGGCGCCGTGGTTGCCTCGTGGCACGGGCAACCGCTGCTGGCCTTGGAAAAGACAAACGTCTCGCCAGCCCACGGCACGCTTCGCGGCTCCGTGCTGGAGATCTCGATGGCGGTGGTACCGCATGCGCCTCCGCACTCGCCGCAGTCGTTGAGCCTGCATTCCTCGGTGCACGGAGCGCTGAGGTTGAGTTTCGTTTTGTAACCGTCCGCGCAGCTCGTGACTTTGAAATCCAGCTGGCAGAGCTCGAGCGCGTAAACCGGCGTTGTGCTGTTGTTTACGAACCGAAACTCGACCGGGTGCTTGCCCGCCTGAGGGTTCGCAGCTTGACACTCAACTGGCAACTCAGATGTACCGCCGCCCGCGCCCTCAGTCCCGTCAGGCAGTGTGGTGCTGCTGCCGCACCCGATGAGACCCATTCCAACAAGGATCGGCACTACGATTCGCATGGCGCGGGGGTAGCACGAACCGTGCCCAGCGCCTTCGCCACCAGCCCGGCGTGGGACAACGGTTTGCGTGGGTCGTCGACGTTCGTGTTCGTTTCGTAGTCGAGCAGCACCAGGTCGCGCTCGGTCGCGATGGCCCGCAGCTTGGCGACTTCGTCGGCCAATCGATGTTCCAACACCCATGCATAGATCGGCAGATAGATCTGCTTGCGCGCCTCGACGTAGCCGAGCAGCTCGTCTCCGCTCAATCCCCTGCGGTGTCCCAGGCACTTGCCGTACTTGCGGACGGTGCGCTTGAGGCCGCGCATGCTGGTCACGTGCTTCCGGGGATCCACGTCAGCGGTTTCGAACACCTTCAACGCTTGCCAGATCCCTTCGACGCTCTCGGCTGTGCGATCACTAAACGGAACCGGTATCCCACCGTGTGGAAAGAACGGACTGAACCGAACCCAAGGATCCCGCGCGCGGGAGGTCACGTCGACGACCGCAGCTCCCGGGTACTCAGCCTCCAGCTTCGAACGCGACGCGCGCCGACTCTTCACGATGACCTCGTGCATCCCCTTAGTGTACTCAGTACACTGGTCTTGTCAAAAACGAACCTAGGCCGTTATCCGAACGCCTCGGCGAGCGCGTCGGTCACCCGCCGTTCGTCGCCACGGATCCGATAGTCTTCCGCCTGATCGATCCAGCGGATCACGCCGTGCTCGTCGATCAGGATCGACGTCGGTATCGCCATCGTCTTCGATCCTGTCGGCAGACCCATTGGGACGCCCAGTACGCTGAACGAAATCCCGAACTCCACCGACTTGTGGTGCAGCAGTCCGAAGCGCTCGATCACCTTGAGCTTCGGATCGGCGAGCAGCTGCAGGGTGAGCCCGTCGCGATCTCGGTGATGCGCAGCCTGTTCGACCGTGTCTTTACTCAACGCGACCACGCGCACGTCGTGCTGCGCAAAGGTATCCTTCATCCGGTCAAAGCGCCGCAACTCGGCGCTGCAGTATGGTCACCAGGAACCCCGGAAAAACTTGAGCAGCACCCGCTGGCCCTCAAGCTCTTCACTGCGGAACGTACGGCCGTCCACATCGGAGGCGGCAAACGACGGCAGCTGGTCGCCGACCGCCACTTGAAGGTCGCCGTCCGGGAGCGGTGCGGTGCGGATCAGGTAGATGAAGAACGCCATCAACCCGGAGCCAACCGCGAGCAGAACCGCCGCACCGATCCAGCCCGTGCCGCCGCGCCAGGCGAGCCAAGTGCCGCACGCGCTCAGAAGCACGCCCAGGGACTGTACCGTCACCGTGCCGCGAGGCCTGACGGCGACGCGTTCCTCGGGGATGGAGGCCAGGTACTGAACCCAGGCTCCGAGCACCAGCAGCAAACCGACGGCAGCGATGGTCGCGGGCAAGTCCGCACCCTAGCGGATTTGCCGACCGACTGCGCGAATTCCCCGCGCGGACGATTAGGCGGCCGCGGCGTCTTCGGTGCGGCGCTCTGGCGGCGGCGTGGCGCAGACGTCGCCGTCACAACGTCCGGTCAGCTTGAGTCGACGGGCGGCGAACTGCTTGTACGCAGCATCCAGGGCTTGTGACACGCCCGGCAGACGCGTCAAGCTGACGATCGAACCGAGACCGACCGCGGCGTACGCCTGGCGAAACACCTCGACGCCCGTGATGTACTGACCGTCTGCCTGTCTTCCGGTCATGACCGCCATGAAGTCCTCGAACGTGCGACCGTGCTCCGCAGGATTGAAGTCGGCGGCGGCGATATCCGTGAACAGGATGCGTTCGCGACCGCGGTCCATCTTGCGCAGCAGCTTCACCTCGCGCAGGCACAGGGGGCAGTCACCGTCGAAGAACATTTCTAGCTGAGGCGTCGTCATCGATCGGTATGTCGGGCCATGGCCCGATGTGACAACCGTGCACTACATCGGCGGGACGACCGCGCCGTAGATCTTGATGTCGTCGAAGCGTGCGGAGGGAAACTGATTCGCCTTGTCGCCGAATGTGACGTCCTGCAGCGGGTTGGGAGGCGGCATGGCCCGGATGCCAGCAGGAATCGGCCCCAGGCCGTTGGTGCTCGAGTACTCGGCTTCGCGCCCGTCGAAGTAGATGTGGACTGGGCGCGTTGCAGCTTGGCTGAAGTCCCACGTGATCGTCAACCGAACCCACACGCCCTGAGCGATCGGGATCTGCGCCGGCGCGATTTGCGTTTCGGCGAGCGTGCCGGCGGCGTCTCTGATGGTGAACTGAAAGTGGTTCTTGTTGCTGGCGCCGGCCTTGCGAATACTCATCGAACCGGCGCCGCTTTCGGCGCGCATGATCAGGTGATCGGCGCCGTCGGTCCGCGTGTAGTTCGGCCGGTACATGAGATCGAGTGTGCCCGTGGTGAAGCTGAAGTTGGGCGTCGCACCGACGATCTGTTTGAAGCCGACATATTCGCCGGCGTCGTCCAGCAACAAGCCGTCGTTGCAGAAGCCGGTGCCGAAGTCGTTCTCCGCTGACTTCGCGACGACCGATCCCGTACCGTCGCCAAACACCGGGTTCAGTACGGAGCTCAAATCGTCGAGCGTCGAATACAGCAGCGGCTGCATCGGTGGCTGCGTCCCACATCCCGCTGGCAGCGTTGGCTGGGACACAGACCCGCCCGTGCCGCCAAACCCCGTCACGCCGCCGGACCCCGCGCCACCGCCTTGCCCATTGCCGGACGAGCCTCCCGACGTCGCGCCGGCGGTGCCCGCGGCGCCAGATGCTCCGCCGCTGCCGGCCGTCCCGCCGGTTCCTTCAGCGCTCGAGAAATCATCGCCCCCGCATGCCACCAGTAGCGCCAGCGCGGGTAGCCCAGCTAGCCAGCTAACCCTCATCGCGTTCAAGGTACGCGACCCTGACGGCGAGCGCACGAATCGCGGCCAATTCGCTTGAATAAACACCATCTGCCAACGTCACCGAGGCGATTTCACGCGTCCGACGGTGGGATCTGACCGTTCGCCGAACGAATCCGCTCCGAGCGTGGACGTGCCCCGGTTCCGCCTTACACTTCTGTCATGGCGCAATCACTCCGAAGCAGGCTGCAAACCCGAATCGCAACGCTGACCGTTGCCGTCCCGTTGACGGCGCTGTCCGTGGGTTGCGCGGCTCAAGTCGATCAGCCGACGGGCGAATCCGACAGCGCGGACACGTCCGCTGAGCTTGCCGGCCAGCCAGCGGTCGCCGACGACCAGGCGCGCGCTCAGAAAACGGCAGATGCTGCCGAAACGCGGCGCCATCGCTACCGTCGCTCGACGTCGGTCGTGTTCGACACGGCGGTCAAGTACGGCGACCTGAGCGAGGCGCAGCTCCAAACCGTTCAGGAGCTCAAGGCAGACCTCAGATTCAAGCGCACCGGCCACAAGCAGCGTCACGCGGAAATGCGCGAGACCACCCTAGACATCATCCGCACCGGCGCTGAAGACTCGCCGGAGCTACGCGCCGCGCTGAAGAAGGTTGGCGACAACATCGAGAAGTACGTGACCCGGCACGCCGAGGCGATGAAGACGCTGCACTCGACGCTC
>JAUIKB010000227.1 GCA_030430975.1 Polyangia bacterium | reverse complement strand
GAGCCTCGCGCTGGTCGGCTCTTGGGCCGGCTAGCGCCGGTCGATGCCCAGCAGCGTCTCGGCACGCGCCGACCGAAGTTTCCGAAACGGTCGATCGAAACGCGGCGTCGCGTCGAGCCGCCACGTTTCGACAGGGATGAGGTCTTCACGGGCCAGCACCAGGAACAGGCGTCGCTCGTCGGCGGGCGTGCGTGAAAAACCGAACGGATTGCGGTGCTCCTGCTCGTCGCCGAGGGGCGGATACTCCTCATCGTCGTTCTGAATCAGCTCGAGCAGCTCCGCACCGCGATCGAGCATGTAGCGCAGAAAAGGCTCCGCGAACGGGCTAACGGTGCGGCGCCGCTCTGGCTCCGCGCGAACCCATTTAGCCCAATCAAAGCCGTATTGAAAATCATGGACGTACCGAAAGCGGATCGCCGTACCGCGCCCGAACAGCGCGTGCAGGTCGGCTATGAGCTGCGCGCACGTGCGCACATAGCCTGCAGCGTCCGCCTGCCCACGAGCATCCTCGAGCAGCGTCGCCACCAAAAAATCAAAGTCCCAAAAGATACTCTCAGGAAACGCCTCCAGCTGCGCCTCGACGATTGTGTGCAGCCCGTCGGCAATCGCGTCGGCAACGGGTCCGTGCTCAAGGACGGACAGGCTCGCCGCCAGCTGCTCGAAGTCGGTCGCTCGCTCGCGACCCGCCGCGAGCGTCGCTCGCTCGACTCCCCGCGAGCGTAAGCTGGCGTCGAGATCCGCGAGTCGCTGTCTCGCATCCGTGTGCCCCGCCGCAGTCATAGGTACCGGCCGAGCGCTGAGCGTACGCTGGCGACGTACGAGCCACCGAACAGATTGACGTGCACGAGCAGCGGATACAGCTGGTACAGGGAAACGCGCTCCGGCGCGCCTTCAGCCAGAGGGTACGCCTCCGCATAGGCGTCAAAGCAACGCTGCGAGAATCCACCGAAGAGGCGCATCATCGCCAGGTCGATTTCACGGTGCCCGTTGTAGACCGCCGGATCGATGAGACACGGCTGTCCGGCCGCGGTGCAGTGCAGGTTGCCTCCCCACAGATCGCCGTGCAGCAGAGCCGGCGGCTCGACTGGCCCGCACAAGTCGTCGAGCCTCAGCATCAGCTGCTCGAAGCGGTCACAGGTTGCCGACCCAAGTTCGCGCCGCGCGGAGTCGATCAACGGTCGTAGTCGGCGGTCGCGAAAAAAGTCGACCCAGCTGTCTGCCTGCTCGTTCGACTGCGGAAGGCGCCCGATGAAGTTGTCGTGATCGAGTCCGAATCGTGGCTCACCTGCCCGGTGCAGCGCAGCCAGTCCACGCCCCAACGCCTCGTCGAAGTCCGCCATGCGCGAACCCGGCTCCACGAACTCCAGAACCAAGTAAGGCGCCGGGGCTCGACCGACGAGCACCACCTCCGGGATAGCGAGCGCGTCCGCTGCCCGGAGCAGCTCGAGTCCGCGGGCCTCGGTCTCGAACATCGTGGCGTCCGCACCAGCGTTGGTCTTCATGAAGTACCGGCCGCCGTCGGCCATCCGCAGCGCGTACGCGTCGTTGATGTCACCACCACTGAGCGCACGGACATCGACGATGGCGGGTCCCCCTAGCCGGTGCTGCAGAGTGCTTCTGAGCGCAGCGTCGATCAAAGATCGTGCTCTTTGCGGATATGGTCCAACAGCCCGCGACACGCCGCCTCGCACATGTCGACAACGTCGTCGAAGCCAGACGGCCCGCCGTAGTACGGATCGGGCACGCTGGCGCCCGCCGGCGCGGACGGGTCGAACGACCGTGCCAGAAACAACTTGGCGCGTGCTGCGGGCGTCGACGCAAGCTCGGCCATCGCACGTTGGTTGCTCTCGTCCATCGCCAGAACGTAGTCAAAGCGCTCGAAGTCCTCGGCGACGAATTGCCGAGCCTGGCCGCCAAGCACGATGCCGCGTCGGGCGGCGCACGCGGTCGAGCGAGGATCGGGAGCTTCGCCGGTGTGGTACGCCGCCGTACCGGCGCTATCGATCTCGATGGCGCCCTCCAGACCGGTTTCGCGAACCAAGTGGCGCATCACGCCCTCGGCAGTCGGCGACCGACAGATATTCCCCAAACACACGAATACCACCCGAACCATCGGCCTCTTGTACCCCAACCGTTAGCCGAATACTTCCGCAAAACCCAGCACTAGCGCGCCTATCCAAATCGCGCCGTGCAGCTTGTTCTTGTAGCTGGCGATCGCCGGAAATGCGTTCGTGTTGGCGGTACCGCTCACTCGCCGCATTTGTATATAGTAAAACATCGTTATCGCGACCGCGCACGCACCCGCGATCCGTGACACCGCCGCCGGCCACGCGATGGCGGTCGCTGCCCAGATAACGATCCCCGTCATCACGGACGCCTCGACCAGTCGGCGCGCCAGACGATTGCCGAGCATCGTAGTCACCGTGCGCTTGCCGCCAGCCCGGTCACTGCGTTCATCGCTGAGGCCGCTGGCGACCGCGCTCGCCAGCGCCAGCGGCAAGAACCCTGCGAGCGCTCCAAGTTTCGAAAACCAAAGCTCACCGGTCTGAGCGTAGGCTCCGAACAGCGGCAGCAAGAGCCCGACTCCTAACATCTCCAGCAGTTCGCCCCCACCGCGGTAGTTGAGCTTGAGGGGCGGCAGCGTGTAAGCGACGAACGTACCAACAGCCAGCAGACCGAGCCCTCCGAGCCACCAACGCCCCAGCGCGCCGCCGGCCATCAGTGCGATCGCGATCGCGATCGCCCCGGCGCCGGCGCCCGCAAACAAGACCTGCCACGCCGGCAGGATCCCGTCGGGGATCGTCTTGGGCGAGCAGCCCACCGGAAACATCGACCGTTTGATACCGTCGACGTACCGGTCACCGTAGTCGTTCATGAATACGATGAACGCCAAGTCCGCAACCGTGAACGCGACGGTCCAGGCGAACGCCCCGAAGTCCAGGCGCCCGGTGTGCGCAGCGCCGAGCGCCGTCCCCAGCAGCGCCGGCACGAGGAGTTTCGGCCAGCTCGCCGGCTTCAGCGCGTACAGCCAGCGGCCGGCTAGGCTTCGACGAGCGGGATGAACGGACGGGGAACTCATGCGAGGACGTGCACCGTGTAGCACTTTCGACGCAGTCACGTGGTGTGCCAAGCTGCGGCCGTGGTGAGCCGACGAAATGTTGCCAGATGCTGGCTGTTTCTCCTGGGGACGACCGCGTGCACGCCGGCCGCCGAGCCCCCAAAGCCGCGCGCCACGACGGCTGCCGTCAGCCCGGATGCGACCGGCGCCCCAGACGTGCCCGCTGACGTAGCACCCTCGGACTCTGCATCAGCCGCGCCCACGAAACCGCTACTGGACGATCGGGACCGGCTGGTAGTGGCGACCGTCCCAACCTGGAACAGCTCACGCGGCAGCCTCGAGCTGTACGCGCGCCAGGACGGCGGCTGGCGCCGCCACGCGGCTGGCTGGCCCGTCGTCGTCGGGCGCAGCGGAGTCGCTTGGGGCATGGGTCTACACCCCGACGATCCGCCGACCGGTGAGCCCCGCAAGCGCGAGGGCGACGGCCGCGCTCCGGCCGGAGCATTCGAGCTGACGATGGTATTTGGGTACGCGCCCACCGCGCCGTCGGGTACGGCGCTGCCGTACATTCACTCGACGGCGACGCTGCGCTGCGTCGACGATGTCAAGTCTGCAGCGTACAACCGCATCATCGACACGGCCCGGGTCAGCACGCCTTTCACAAGCGCAGAGCGTATGCGGCTGAAGAGCGACGTGTACCGACTCGGCGTCGTCGTCGCCCACAATCAGGCGGCGAGACCAGGGGCCGGCAGCTGCATCTTTCTCCACAACTGGGAGACGAGCGACACGCCTACGTCCGGCTGCACGGCGATGGCCCCCGACAAACTTCAAGAGCTGGCTGCCTTCGTGACGGCCCGCAGCGCCTTCGTCCTGTTGCCTAAGACGAAGTACGCCGCGCTCCGTGCGACGTGGGGACTACCCTAGGGGGTCTGCCCCTAGCTGCCCATCACCCCTTGCATCGCTTTGCCCGCCGCCTCCATAGCGGTGGCGAACGGCTTAGCATCGGTCAAGTCGTTGATCTTCGCCCACTGCTCGGCGACCACCTCGGGGGTGAGGCCGTCCGTAGAGACGGTAACGCCGGGCGCTTCGACGACGGCGACCCGCGCGAAGTAGCCCCCACCGACGGCGTAGGTCTGTCCGTTGTCGGTGCACTGCTCAGAGCTCAGGTACGCGACCAGGGCCGACACGGCCTCCGGAGAGAGCTTCTCCAGGACGTTCGGCGGCATGATGGTCTCCGTCATGCGGCTCTTGGCGACCGGCGCGATCACGTTCACCTTGATGTCGTACTTGGCGCCTTCTTGACCAAGCGTCTTGCTGAGACCCACGATACCGAGCTTTGCCGCACTGTAATTCGCCTGCCCAAAGTTGCCGTACAGGCCTGCCGCGGACGTGGTGTTGACGACGCGCCCGTACTTGTTGTCGCGCAGCAGCGGCCACACAGCCTTGCTCACGTTCATCGTGCCGGTGAGGTGTACCTTTAGGACCAAGTCCCAGTCCTCGACGGTCATCTTCATGAACGACTTGTCGCGCAGAATGCCGGCATTGTTGATGACGATATCGACCTTGCCAAACGCTTCCTTGGCGGTGGCGACGATCTTCTCAGCGCCCTCCATCGTGTCGACGCCATCGTAGCTAGCGACCGCCTCGCCGCCGGCCTCTTTGATCGCGGCAACGACGTCATCGGCGGCTTTCGAACCGCCGCCGCCACTGCCGTCGACCGAGCCGCCCAGATCGTTGACCACGACCTTGGCGCCGCGTGACGCCAACAACAGCGCGTGTGAACGCCCCAAACCACCACCAGCACCAGTCACGATCGCCACGCGATCGTCAAAACGGATCTCCGACATAAAAACTCCTCACTCGCCCGGCTTTTAGGGCGGAGGCGGAACCTAAACGGTCACGCTCGGAACCACAACCCGCTCAGCTCTGAACAGCGCTTCGCGCCGCACCGACGCTGAGTTACCTTGGTCATGGATGACCGCGCGCCCAATCCGCCGCCTGCTCGCTGCGCTGCTCGTTCTCGCGGTCGGCCAGATGCTGACGCAGTGCAAGTCACGCCCCAAGTGGGAGCGAGGCAAGAAGTATTTCTACTATGGGCTTCGGTCCCGCATCGGTTCGCTCGATCCGATCATGAACCGAAGCCAGTACGACAACATCGCGCAGAGCCAGGTCTACGAGACGCTGTTTCAGTACAAGTACTTGGTCCGTCCGTTCGAGGTGGAACCGTTGCTGCTCAAGGGCATGCCCAAGGTCAGCTCCGACAAGCTGACGTACCACTTCGAACTGAAACGCGGCGTGCGCTTTCACGACGATGCGTGCTTCACACGCTCCGGAGGCAAAGGTCGCGAGCTCACGGCACAGGACGTGATCTGGTCCATGATGCGGATGGCAGATACGCAGCTCAAGCCTGCCGGATGGTGGATCTACAAGGACCGGATCGCCGGGTTCGATGCGTTCAAGAAGCGCCGCCTTCGATTGGGACGCGACGATTGAAGGCCTCAAAGTCACCGGCTCTCACGCCTTCGAGATCAAGCTCGCGCGCCCGTTCCCACAGCTGCTGTTTATCTTGGCCATGGGCTACACCGCCGTCGTCCCCCGCGAGTGCGCCGAACACTATAAGAACGACTTCGGCAACCGCGCCATCGGCACCGGTCCGTTCAAGCTGCGCGAATGGGTGCGCGGAAGCCACTTGATTTACGACAAGAATCCCCACTACCGAGACGAGCGTTACCCAAGCGAAGCCACCGACGAATTCAAAGCGCGCGGCCTGCTCAAGCCGGCCGGCAAACGCATTCCGTTCCTCGACGGCATCGTGTTCATCCCGTACGAGCAAGACCAGCCGCGATGGCTCAAGTTTCGCGTGGGTGATCTCGACATGGCGCAGGTGCCCGCCGAATTCCACGACGCCGTCTACACGAAGCAGTCCAAACTTAGACAGTCGTTTCAAGACGACGGGGTCAGCTACTACAACCTGCCGCTGCTCGACTTCATCTATCGCGGGTTCAACGTCGAGCACCCGGTCACCGGGCGAGGCGAGCGCGGCAAGAAGGTGCGCCAGGCGATTTCGCTAGCGATGGACACGGCCGAGATCAGCGACGCGTTCTACAACAATACGGTCATTCGCTACGACGGCCCGATCCCGCCCGGCCTCGCCGGCTATGAGCCGGGTGTCACGTCACCGTACCGGGGCCCCGATCTAAAAAAAGCGAAACAGCTACTAAAAGAAGCCGGCTATCCAAACGGCAAGGGCCTGCCAACGATCGAGTACCACGTTAACCGCGGTAGCAGCACCGTGGAGCAGGCCGAGATGGTGACGCGTCAGCTCAAGCGCATCGGCATCCAGGTCGACGTCCAAGCGACTAGCTTCCCCGAGCTACAGGACAAGATGAAGAACAAGAAGGCCCAGATGTTCAGCCTCGCCTGGGGAGCCGACTACCCGGATGCCGAGAACTTTCTGCAGCTGTTTTACGGTCCCAACAAAACCCCCGGCTCGAACAAGTTCAACTACGACAACCCGGAATACAATCGGCTGTATCAGCAGATCCGTACGATGCCACCGTCCGATGAGCGCACCGCGATCTACAAGAAGATGCGCGCCATCTTGATCGAGGACAGTGTGGCGCTAGGGAGCATGGCTCGGACTCGGTTCTACGTTTGGAACAAGCGCGTGAAGCACGCCATGCCGAGCGAAACCGGCCAGAACTGGTACAAGTACCTCGACGTTGAGCCCAGGGAATGATCTGAAGCGATGTGGCCGTTCATCTTCAGGCGCTTGCTCCAGGGCATCCCAATTATCCTTGGGGTAACGCTCGTCACATTTCTACTGTTCAACGTATTCGGCGGCGACCCGGTGCTGGCGCTGCTACCCAAGGGCGCGACCGAGGCCGAGATCGCGGCGCTGCGTCATCAGTTCGGCTTGGACAAGCCGCTGCACTTGCAATACGTCGACTACCTGAAGCAGATCGCCACGCTCGACTTTGGCAACTCATACAAGACAAACCAGCCGGTGGGCACAATGCTGAGCGATGGTGCGGGGCCATCGCTCAGCCTCACTCTGCCCGCGCTCGTCGCCACGACGGCGCTATCGGTGTGCGTTGGCATGATCGCTTCACTGTATCGGGGCCGCCACGTCGACCGCGGCATCATGGCGCTCGCCGTGATGGGCATGAGCATCAGCTTCTTGGTGTACATCGTCGTCGGTCAGTATCTGCTGGCGTATCGACTGCCGATCTTTCACATCCACGGCTACCAGCCCAGCTGGAGCGAGCGATGGCAGTACCTGACGCTACCCATCATCGTGATCGTCGTGGTCGGCCTCGGCTACGACAGTCGGTTCTATCGGTCGGTGTTCGCCGAAGAAATCAGCCGCGACCACGTGACGACCGCCTACGCCAAGGGCGCCAGCTCGTTCCGCGTCATGAGCCGGCACGTGCTCAAGAACGCGCTAATTCCGATCATCACCCGCGTGATGATCTCGGTGCCGTTCTTGGTCACCGGCTCGCTGCTGCTGGAGTCGTTCTTCGGCATCCCCGGCTTGGGCAGCACGCTTCTGGAAGCGATCAGCACCGCGGACTTCCCAGTGATCAAGGCGTACACCGTGATGATCTCGGTGCTGTTCGTCCTGTCGACGATCCTCAACGACGTGCTGTACGCCGTCGTTGACCCGCGGGTGAGGCTTCAGTGATGTCTAGGCTGAGCCTGCTGTGGCAGTCGCGACCGGTGCAGAAGCTGCGGCGTGACCGCTGGGCGAAGTTCTGCTTTTTGGTCATCGTCGTGTACGCAGTCGCCGCGGTGTGCGTGAAGCTCGGCTGGTTCGCGGGCGGTTTCGACGAGCGCGTGGCAGAGA
>JAUIKB010000226.1 GCA_030430975.1 Polyangia bacterium | reverse complement strand
CGAAGCAGGTTGCTCGTCACGACGGTGACTTGGCTCGGCAGATGCGCCGAGCGACTGTTTCGGCGGCATCTAACGCGGCTGAAGGAGCCTATAACCGTAAGGGAAATCGTTTCAACCAACTGAATATCGTGATGTGTTCCGGTCGTGAGCTGGTGGTTAAGCTCCGGGTTGCGGGCGCGTGCGGGTATCTGCCGGAATCGGTTGCTCAGAGGCTGGCCAAACTGGCGGACGGCTGCGTGGCGCAGCTCTACCGGCTTAGCCAGGCCCGGTAACGGGGCCCGGCTCGGGCTCGGTGCCGGAGTCGGGCTCGGTGTCCGGTTCGGGGTCCGGTTCGGGACGGCGTCAGGGTCGGGGTCAGGGTCGGGGTCGGGGTCGGGGTCAGGGTCGGGGTCAGGGTCGGGGTCGGCTAAGGTTCGGAACCAGCCGGTAGGTAGCTAAGTTTAAACCCGCCGCGCAGCGGCAGCGAGCCGTCGCGGAGCTTGCGACGCTAAGAGGCGAGCAAACAGCGCCGTCGCGGAGCTTGCGACGCTAGGAGGCGAGCACCCAGCCTCCGATTTCACTCGCGAACTGGCTAGCGCACCACGACCCATGTGCCAGGGCCGAATTCAGCGCCTGAGCGTACGCCGTGCCAGTCGTCTGGGACGCGGGGAGCGGTCCATTCGAACAGCCAGCGTGCGTCGGTGGGGGAAAGATTGATGCAGCCACCGCTCTTGGGCTCGCCGAAACGGTTGTGCCAGTACGCGGCGTGGAGCGCGAATGGCATGTGGAAAAATTGAGTGTACGGTACGTCGGTGACGTAGTAGCTCAGCCGCTTGGGGTCGGGCGTCATCGTGGTTGAGCGATGCTTCCATTCGATTCGGAAAGTCCCCGACGGCGTCGTGTTCTTTTTGACGGGACCTGTGCGACTTCGGTAGCCCGCCGCGCCGGGGGAAATCAGTGTAGCGAAGACCGGCGTCTCGCCGACGTAGGCGACTAGCGTGCCGTGAAACACGGAAATCTCGAGCCACTTTTCGTCTGCGCCGAGTTCCAGGCCACGTGGAGGGTTCTTCTTGATGACCTGGGCGTGTTTTCGTTCGATCCAGCCGCCATCGCGTGTTTCCAGGTACCGTTTGCTGCGTTGCCAGCGGGCGCGTCCCGTCAATTCGACGTGGCTAAGGCGTTTGAAACGCTCGTCGGTTTTTTCCAGCCGTCCGGGACTGTCGCGCGGGTCGTCGATGAAGGTTGCGTCGCTGGTGCGAACGCTAGCCGGACGCGTGCTGCCGCCGTCGGCGAGCTGATATTTGGGGCGGTCCTCGTGCCGGATGAACGCGATTGGCAATTGGACGTCCTTCAAGTAAACGCCACGGAATGCGGACGGCTCGTACCGCTTCACCTTGTCTTTCGGAACGAGCAGCAGGTCGCTGGTCAGCAGCCAACTGCGCCCATCGACCGTGAACTCGTCGGTCCAAGCCACGGATGAACGGGGCGGCACGATGCTCGTCCGCGGGCGGACGGCGCTGGGTAGATGCAGCTTGGCGAAAGGTGAGTCGGCGTGGTCCGCAAGGAATGCTGGCGCAGCGCCGCTGACCAGTCGGGCGCTTGCACCTCGCAGTCGCGCGAGGTCGCGGTCGGTGGGCTGTGCGGCATCACGGACGCGTTTGACGCGCTCGAGATGTTTCCTCAGCTTGACCTCGTACTTTGACTGCTCATCCGCGGTGGGAACGCGTCGATAGACTGGGGTCTCGCGGGACTCTCCCCAGCTGAGCGGCAGCGCCTGACTGAAGTCACCGCGATGGGCGGCTTTTGCGACAACGATCGGATGGGTCATGTCGAGCGTCGTCGTTCGGTCCAGGCAGACGAACCCCTTGGGCTTGACTCGGTACCACCCGGCCTCGCAGTCCGCGCGCTTCAGCGGCTTGGATCCTGCGATATCGACGCTGCGACCGAGACGTATCGTGCCCAGTTCGCCGCTGCGGCGAGACGCGCGACGATAGATATAGACTTTGGAAGCGAGGGCGGCGATTCGCGGCGTGGGCTGTTGCTTCGCCGCGGAGATGTTCTTCGACTCGGCTTTCGCGGGCGAATCTGGATTGCTCTTCTGCGACGCGCTACTTGTGGACGCCGTCGCCGCCGCCGTAGCGTTCGCTGGCGCTGGCGTCGGCGTTGGGTCCGGCGTCGCGCAGGATGCGACAAGCAAGGCGAGCGACGAACCGGGTGCGAGGCGCATCCGGGGACATAGCCGCACGCGGACCGATTTGAACCAGTTTTCGGACGAGTCGTGGCCCACGGCTTGCCCAGTCGTTTGACGCCACCAAACCAAACGCTCTGCAGAGCTTATGTATGCGTCAGCTGAGCGCTCCCGAAACTTGGCCGAGAGGGGGGCTGGCGGTGCATGTTGTCAGGCCAGGAGACCGCCGTCGGAATGATCCCTAACCGCCCGCAACCGCAGCTGATCGCCCTGAAAAAACTCGCCGAAGAGCTAGCGGGGACGCGCAAAGAGCGCGTTACCAGCGCGCATCTGCTGGCGGCCATCGCCAGTCGCGACAGTGCTGCACGTGACTTGCTGCGCGATCGTCAGCTTACAGCCGAGCAGTTGCTCAGAGCGGCGCGCGCTTCGACCGACGATATTCCTGATCCGATCAAACGGGCGCATGCCCGAGCGCGCGACGTGGCTTCACGGATGGGCGCGCGTGAAGCGGGCGCCGAACATCTCCTCGTCGCGTTGCTCAGCGAACCGCGCGGCGCCGCGTATCGGGCGCTCGAGCAGTGCGGAAACGACGTCAGTCGTCTGCGGGTAGCGGCGATGAACGTCGGCCTCGGATTGCTTGGTCGGCGACGTATCGTCACGCGTCAAGACCGGCGGGAATCGCAGCCGGCGCAGCGGGCGTCGCTGAGTCGCGTTCCCGGTCAAACGATTCCGCTCGTGCCCAAACCCGCGCCGCGGCCACCCGCACCGTCGACCCCGGCGCGTCCGGTGCGCCAGTCGATGCAGTCCGACAGGACGCGCGATTCGAAACCACCCCAACCGACCGACGCCGCCAACGACACGCCGGCTCCGATCTCGGACGTGGTGCCCAAGCAAACGGGCGCGTCGACAATAGCCACGCCCGCCAAGCCGAAGGTAAAGGCGGCCAAGCAGCGGACCAAGGCGAAGACAGCGTCGATCAAACGCTTTCAGCTGAACCCCAAGAAGTTTCCGGCGCTGACCGGGCTCGGCAAGAACCTGACCCTGCAGGCAGCGCTCGGCGAGCTCGATCCGGTCGTCGGTAGGTGCACGGAAGTCGACCAGGCGCTCGACGTGCTCGCAAAGCGTCAGGGCAACAATCCGGTGCTGATCGGTCAAGCCGGGGTTGGGAAAACCAGCGTCGTGCGTGCGCTCGCTCAGAGCATCGCGGATGGTCGAGGTGTGCACAGTCTTGACGATCGCATTGTCATCGAGATTCCGGTGACAGAGCTGCTGGCGGGGACCGGCGTGCGCGGGGCGCTAGCCGAGCGGCTGGGTGCGATCAAGAAAGAAGTGGCCGCTTCCGAGGGTCGCGTTGTCATTTTCTTTGATGAAATACATCAGCTGTTTGTTGGGGATGGCTGCGAAGAGATCGTGGGTGAGCTGAAACTGGCGCTGGCACGAGGTGAGATGCCATGCATCGGTGCCACGACGGTCGAAGAGTACACGCGCATCATCGAAGGCGACGCGGCGCTGGCCCGGCGGTTCACCGCGGTCGAGGTGGAGGAGCCGAGTCGAGAAGAAGCGTTTTTGGTGCTCGAAGCGCTGTCCGACACCTTCGCGGAACATCACGGCGTTGGATACGATGAGGACGCGCTCGCTCTGACGATCGCTTGGTCCGTCAAGTACCTGCCGGGCAGGGCTCTTCCCGACAAGGCGGTGAGCATTATCGATCTGGCCGGCGCGAGGGTCCGGCGCCGCTCCGGCGGGTCGGTCACGCGCGAAGCCGTGGCCGAGGTTGTGTCCGAGCTGGCAGATATCCCGATCGAACGGCTGCTGGAGACGGACCGCGAACGCATGCTCAAGCTCGAAGAGTTGCTTGCCGGTCGCGTGATCGGTCACGAAGGCCAGCTGCGCAAGGTTGCGAAGATCCTCAGGCGTAACGCTGCCGGGCTCAATGGGCGTCGGCCGATCGGTACGTTCATGCTGCTGGGCCCGACGGGGGTCGGCAAGACGGAGACCGCAAAGGCGATCGCCGACATTCTTTTCTTCAATGAAACGGCGATGACGCGGATCGATCTTTCCGAGTACAGCGAAGCGCACTCGGTGGCGCGGCTGATCGGTGCGCCGCCCGGATACGTCGGTCACGAGGGTGGCGGGCAGCTGACGGAAGCTGTCCGCAAGCGTCCGTATCAGGTTGTACTGCTGGACGAGATCGAAAAGGCGCACCCCGAAGTGCTCGAGACGTTCCTGGGCGTGTTCGACGAAGGGCGCCTAACCGACAGCAAGGGGCGCACGGTCGACTTCACGAACTGTGTGCTGATGCTGACGTCCAACATCGGCGCGCGCGAGGCTTCGGGGCCGGTCAAGCGGCGCGTCGGCTTCGGCAACGGCGGCGGCGACGATGATGGCGACGTGCGCGAGCGGAAGGTGATCGAAGCGGCCAAAGCGACGCTCAGCCCCGAGTTGTACAACCGAATCGACGAGGTACTGGTGTTCCGCGCGCTTGAGCGCTCGGACGTATCGCGGATCGCGCGGCGCTTACTGGGCGGGCTGGAGCGCCTGCTCGCGTCGCGCGGCGTGGCGCTGCAGATCGATGATGCGGCGATCGATGTGCTGCTCGACAGCGGCGGGTTTGAGCCGACGCTCGGCGCGCGCCCGATGAAGCGCGCGATCGCGCGGCTCGTCGAGGCGCCATTGGCCGACAAGCTGCTCGCGGGCGAGCTCAAGCGGGGGGACGTTGCGTTGATCGGCGCCGCCGGCGGCAAGTTGACGTTCGACGTGGTCGAGCCAGCAGCGGCGACGGCGTAGGGAGCGGGTCCTTTGGGGATCGGGTTTCGGGTTTCGGGTGTCGGGCGCTCTGGTTCGGGACGGCGTTGTAGGTTGCTGAGCTAGACACAGGGCGAAGCCCTAGTGAGCCGACGCCGCGAAGGGGCTACGAGGCGAGCAAAGAGCTTCGGGTGTCGGGCTCGGGGGCGTTGTAGGTCATTGAGTCAGACACAGCGAGCCTGAGCCAGACCCTGATCCGGAGCCAGATCCAGATCCTGCGTGTTTCGGCGCGGCGGCGAAACGCATCGCTCGCCACGATGGTGACCTTGCTCGGCAGATGCGGCGGGCGGCGGTTCGAGGTTGACGCTGCAGACACCGGAGCTAGACACGCCGCGTAGCGGCAGCGAGGCGACGCGGAGCCTGCGACGCTAAGAGCCAAGCAAAGAGTACGAACCAGCTGAACGTTGCGATGTGTTCGGGACGTGAGTTGGTAGTGCAGCTGCGGATCGCGGGAGCGTGAGGGCGTTGTAAGCTGCTGAGTTAGAAACAGGGCGGAGCCCTAGTGAGCCGACGCCGCGAAGCGGCTAAGAGGCGAGCAAAGAGCGTCGGGCGCGGGGCCTGGTTCCCGCACCCGGAGCCTGCCACCGGCCAAGTCCGAGCCTGGTCCTGACCCGGAGCCTGAGCCTGATCCAGACCCCGACTCCCGAGCCAGACCCACCCTGATCCTGATCCTGATCCTGATCCGCTAGCGACGGTTGCGGCGTCGCCCGGCGCTGATCAGGCCGATGCCGGCCAGTGTCGCCCACGCGAGCATCGGGTTCGGTCCATCGGTGCCCGCCGTGCGGCAGCCGCAGCCGCTGTCGCTCTCCGGAAGCTCACCCGACGTGGGGGTCGTTCCGGGGTTGCCGCCCGAGCCGCCGGCGCCACCCATACCCGGGTCGACGGGCTCCGGGAAGTCCTCGCCCACTCCGAACCCCTGAACGTCGAAGGTCTGTTCGGGGCTGTCCGGGTCGTTGCTCTTGACGGTGATCGTGCCCTTATCGGCGCCGGGCTTGGTCGGTCGGAACTGAATAGTGAGGTCCGTCGACTGCTCGGGGCCGACCTGCGTCGACGTTTGCGAGATTGTGAACGCCGGGTTGTCGCTCGAGTACTCAAGCGTGGCTCCCAGCTCGCCGTCGTTGTCGATGCTGATCTTGCGATCGGCCTTGTTGTTGCCCTGGACCTGACCGAAGTCGAGCGTCTTGCTCGGCACGAACACGTTAGGCAGCGGGATGTGGACCAGCGTCGAGGGGAAGGTGACGTCGATCTCGTCGCTGGTGTACGGAAAGTCGAGACCTACGCTGATCGGGAAGCTGACCGAGAAGTTGAAACCGAAAACACTGGTGATATTCGCGACCGGCAGTAGCTCGATATCCCCGGAATAGGTAAGCGTTCCAGTCGGCTGAATCTGGAACTCGAGGAAGTTACCGTCGTTCATCGGGATCGTGGTCGTGCCGGTCTCCGAGGTGATCGGTCCGGTGCCGCCGATGACGTTGACCGATTTGGTGGTGAATGTGAAATCCGAGTCGGTGGTGGCGTTGAAGCTGAAGCTGCCCTCGATCACGCCGGAGAAGTTGCCCGTGTTGACTAGGTCGCCAAGCTGCTGAAGCGTCACGTCAAACAACTTCGAGTTGTTGAAGTCAGTACCTTTGACTTGGGTCGTGATGCCGTCGAAACCCCAGGGTGCGAAGCTCTGGGTGCTGGTCGCGGTATAGTTGAAGTTGGAGCCGGGAATGAAGTCGATCAGCTTCTCGGCGGGAAGGTCTACTTCGGCGTTGATGCTGATGCCCAGCAGCTTGCCGAACCAGAGTTTGAAGTTCGGTGTCAACGTATGGGTAACGCGCAGGCTCGCGTCGTTGCTCATGTTCGGTTCCAGTTGAACGACGAACTCGTTGGCGGTGGGCCAGGTGACCGAAACGTCGGTGCCCTTGGTCATGTCGATGACGTAGACCGGCGTCTGGGCGCTGCCGTCTTCGGACTCCAGTCGGTCGAAGGTGATGTCGGCCTTGACTTGGATCGCCTTGTCGCCGTGGGGAAAGTTGGGGTCATTCATCGGTACCGACGGGATCCAACCTGAGTCGATGCTCGTCGGAAGTGCGTCCGTGCTCTCGACGCGAAGGCCTGACAGCTTGTCGTCGTTAACCGAGCAGGTGAGCGTGGTCGGGTCGCACGGCGCGGCCGCGGCCGACGAACTCAGGAGCGCGACGCTGGCTAAGGTGAGTGCGCCAAAGTGAACGGTACGGAGGGTGGTCTGTTTCATATCGGTATGGATTCCTAAGCTGCGGGGTCGCAGGAAAGAGCGTGTGGTGGGGGCGTGTCAGTGGAGGCGACGGCGCCGTGCAAATGTGAGGCCTAGGGCCGCGATAAACGCCCAGGAGCCGTAGGAGGTGGATTCGGCGCCGGCCGCTCGGCAGCCGCAGCCGCTCTCCTCGCCGGCGTTGCCGTTGACGGGGTCGGTGAGATCCGTCCCGGTGTTCCCCGTTCCACCGGCGCCGCCACTGCCGGGGTTGCCTGGATAGCCAGGCACGTCGGCGCCGACGCCTTCGCCCCGTAGCTTCAGCTTGATGAAGCGTTGATCAGGGTCGTTAGTGATCAGCGTCAGTTCGGCCTCAAGCACGCCGCTGGTTTGGGGGTTGAAGCGGAGGTTCAGCTCTTCGGTCTGGTTTGAGTCGACTTCGGCGCTACTGTCTAACACCGTGAAGTGATCCTTGGCGGAGTCCTCCAAGAAGCCGACCACTCGTGCGCGGGCCTCACCGATGTTTTCGATGCTGAGCTTTTCCTTGCCGCGGTCGCCGGTATCGACTTTTCCGAAGTCGAGCACGTAGTTGTCCTCGTAGGGAACGATGTCGGGGAGCGGGACGTGGACGCGGATCGGGTCGAAGACGAAGGCCTGTTTGCCGATGTCGAGGTCGTATGGAAAGTCCGTGAGCGCGATCTTGATCTCTTTTGAGATCGGGCCGGAACCGATTTCGATGAAGGCGCTTGGGATCAGAT
>JAUIKB010000225.1 GCA_030430975.1 Polyangia bacterium | reverse complement strand
GACGGTCCGACGCAACGTGTCGGGAGTGACCGGTTTGGGAAGCACACGCGAAACTCCCGTGCCGACCAGTCCCGACGCCGAATCTGGATTGTCCACCGTCCCGTCGACGATCACCGGCACCGGGTCCTCGTCACCCAACAGCGCTTCCAACACCTCCGACGCACCGGGCTTGTCGTAGTCGATCAGCGCAACATCCGGCGCTGTGGCACGACCCAAGTCGAGGGCGCGACCTACCTCCTCAGTACGAAAGCACTCGAGCGGGCGGTTGCCGGCGAACTCCATCGCGGATCGCAGCGATCCGGCAAGCGGTGGCGCGCCGAACACCATCACGGCGACCGGAGCGCCCGCTTCATCGCTCGACTGTGGGCGCATCGAGGGGGGACGCTCCGAGCTCCGCGACGGCGCACCCCAGATAAGCGAAGGCAGCGCATCGAACGTCCGCGACACCGTCGCGATCTGATTCGCTTGAACCCCGCCGGGGGGCGACGCGGCCAATACCTTGTCTACGCCATCAAGCGCCTGGGCGATCGCCTCGAAGCCCAGCACTTCAGATGCGCTGCCCATCGCGTGAACCCGACGCTTCAAGGTGTCCCGCCGGGACCGACTATTCGGCTCTTTCTCGAGTAGATTCAGCGCGTTACGCAGAATGTCGAGGCGCCGTCCGAAGCTGGCGACGAAGTCCGCTTTGGCATTCTCGAGGCGCTCGACCTCACCTGCGGCACGCTGGGTTCCCGGCTCCACCATTGCCGGACGGCTAGCACACCCCGGCAGAACGGGTCAGTTTTCGGCAGTCGCGCTAGTCCAGCTGCGCCAGCACCGCGTCGGTGGACTCCCGGGTGCCGAGCGTCCCGCCAACGTCCGTCGTGCAGTTGCCCGCCGCCAGGCAAGCGGTGATGGCGGTTTCGATCCGCGCTTCGAGGTCCGGCCAGCCGAGATGGTTCAGAAGCGCACCCGCCGTCAACAGCGCAGCAAATGGATTCGCGACGTTCTTCCCCGCCAGAGGTGGCGCCGAGCCGTGGACGGGCTCGAACAGCGCGACCCGCGACCGGTCGGCGGCGTGCACGTTGATGCTCGCCGCCATTCCGAGTCCGCCTTGAAGGCCAGCCCCCAAGTCGGTCACGATGTCACCGAACAAGTTGTTGGTCACGATGACCTCGAAGGGCGTCGGATCCTGGACGAGGTACAGGCAGAGCGCGTCGACATACAGCGCCTGCGTCTTGATAGAGGGATACTCACTGGCCACCAGCTCGAATACCCGGCGCCAAAGCCCGTGCGCCTGAGGCATCGCGTTCGACTTGTCCGCCATCGTTACCGACCCGCGCCCGTGGCTGGTGGCGTACTCAAACGCGGCGCGAATGATGCGCTCCACTCCCATGCGAGTATTCACGTCCTCGTTGATCGCGATTTCGTCAGCGGTTCCCTTACGAACCTGACCGCCCACTCCGACGTAGATACCCTCGGTGTTCTCACGGAACACGACGAAGTCCACGTCGTCCTTGCCGCGACCCTTAAGCGGCACCAAGTCGTCTGATAGTGCGCGGACCGGTCGAATGTTCGCGTACAGATCGAATCCGAAGCGCATTCCGAACAGGATGTCACGGGCGTGCTCGAGGCCCGGGACCCGCGGGTCGCCCAACGCACCGAGTAACACCGCGCTGCACGTCGATGCGATCTCATCGCGGATGTCATCCGGGAACGTCGTCCCATCAAGTAAGAACCGGTCTGCCCCCAAGTCGAGATCCCACAGATCGATCGGCAGCCCGCGGCTGGCGATCAAATTTTCGAGCAGGCGCCGTGCCTGAGCCGTCACCTCAGGCCCGATTCCGTCACCGCCGATGAGCGCTACCCGTCGCTGTTCACCCATGGCGGCAGAGCCTACCCGAAAGATCTGCTAGGCCGCGGAGATCTTCTCGAAGACTCGGCGCACCAACTGTGCGCACTGGCCGGGATCGGCCTCATCGAACGCATCGACGAGCTCGTCTGCGTGGAGTGACCGCACTTCGCGCGCGGAGCACAGGTCGTCCAAAGCCTGGCTCTGCGAGCCGGCGAGGCGGACCACCGCAGCCGCGCCCGGCACCGTCAGCGCCCAGAGCGGCGCGTACGCTTCTAGAACCGGCAGTCCGACGATTTCGAGATCGGCACTCTCACCCAGCTTTAGCATCGCAACCCTGTGCGGAACGGGCGCGGCGGGTGCTGATTCGTTGGGAGGAACGGCGTCGGCGATGCGCCGGACAGCATGTTCGAACGCCGCCAAGCGCGGTGGCGGCCCAGCCACGACCACGCGCGCCGCTGGTGTATAGCCTTTTGCGTGCAGGCGACTCACCAGCGCTGCGAGCAGAGCCATCTGGTCGGGCTCGGCCAGCTCAGCTCGTACAGCCCCACGCGGGATACGCCGCACGGCGCCGGCGCGTAGCTGGGCATCCAGCTCGTCCAGAAGCTCCAGGTCGCCGTGTGGTACTTCGTCGAGCACCTCGTCGACGGTATGGGGAACGGTCAGCAATTCAGCGATCCGGCGCTGGAGTTCCGTTGCGTCTTCGGCCGCAGGCGATATCGCCAGAAGCGCGTCCTGCGCACTGCCGAGCGACGCGCGCTTGCGTTTCACCTCGTCGACCCGGCGCATGCCCTCCATCAACAGCGTGCTGGTCGGCACCGAGATCCGACGCATCCCAGACATATTCCCACTCAGAAATGAAAACGCCCCATCGGTCTCGCCCAGCAGCCTATAGAGAGCTTTTTCACCCTCCAAGCGGCGAAACACCGCGTCCACGATCTCGCCCTGCTCAAGGCGGATCTCACCACCTCCAAGCGACGTGGTGATAGTGAGGGCGCCACTGCGACGATTCATTCCCAGCAGTTGAATCAAGTCGACGACACTGGCCTGGCTTAGGTCACCCCGAAAGTCTCCGCCCTCGGTGTCCACCGTAGACAAATCACCGCTCAGGCTGTGGAGCCGCTGGGCGATCACGTCCGCGTCATCCGCGGGTAGTTCGTCGGCGGCCACCGCCTTCTCGGCCGACGCCACCAGTCGAAACCGCGGAATGTCGCGAGTCTTTCGGTGATTCCGCAGTGACTCGATCAAACTCTCCGGCTCCGGCAGCTCAGCGGAGATTAAGATCGCTTCCGGTTGGTGACTGCTCACGTGCTTGAGCGCGTGACCCACCGAGTCCGCCAGCGCGACCGTTAGCCCCCGCGCGCGTAGCGCGGACGCCAACTGCCCGAGGGCATCGATATCCGGCTCAACCAGCAGTATCGAGCGCGCCATCAGTCACCCAACCTTTGACCGAACGTGGCACCGAGACGCTCGATGATCAGATCGACGAAGAGCGGGTCAGCACAGTGCACGGCCCGCATCACGCCGCGATCGACTCGTCCCAGCAGAGCGTAGGCCCCGTGTTCGGCGACAACCGCCAACACTTCGACGTCGTCGCATTCTTCGACCCGCGACTTGTCTAGTAGCTCGACCTCGACGTTATTGCCCGCCGCACACGCGGCGCGGACACCCGTGCCGATGCTCAGCCCGCCGTGGGCGGTTGCATAGATGCGAGTCGAACCGCCGCGCATCGCTTCCGTCACGGCGCCAACCGCTAACCCGATCACGTCGGGCGCGGGCAGTTCTATCGATGCGGGACGGAAGAACCCATAGCGCTCGTCTTCGTCGTCATCACCGACCGTCCATAAGAGCGCATCGATGATCTCGACCAGCGGCATGCGGTCGAGGCGCAAGCGTGGAACGCACGAGGCGCGGGAAGCATCCGCGCGGTGCTTAGCGACTCGCAACAGGTGGGAGAGATCGGCGCCATCGTGGGGATAAGTCGCGACGCCCACGGTCACGTCGAGTCCACTGGACTCGTGCCGACGATCGCCGGTTACGCCGGTTTCGCGCAGGATGCGTCGTCGCGCCGAATGCGCGCCGGTCCCGCCCGTCTCCGGCAGCAGCAGGTAGAACTCACCTTCGTCCACGCGGGCCAGGACGTCGGTATCGCGCATCGTGCTGAGAATCGTCTCCGCGACCTCGACGTTTGGGCGCTCTGAGGGCACGCCGTCGGCGCTAGGCGGGCCAACCAGATCGCTCACTGCGATGGTTGCGAGCGCGAAGCGGCGTTCATGACGCCGCGCCTTGTCGATCTCGCGACCGGCAACGTCCACGAAGTAGGCGAATGTGTACGCGCTCGAGTACGGGTCCTTCATCGCACCCGAGTGCGAATGCTCTCGCTCGCCGAGCAACGACAGGACCAACGCAGCCTGAACGCCTACGTGCTGCGCTGCCTCGATGTTGCCGGTCTCAACGCCCGTCTCGAAGCCCAGCACCGCGAACCCCGCGCGCTCGCGATACGCTACGAGTGGCAACACCTCGAAGCTATGGTCGCGCGCATAGTTCAGCATCTCCATCTCTGCACAAAACGTCGGCGGCAGATCGGTTTCTCCAACCGACGCCTGCAGAACGAGCTGCTTCGAATCGCCCGTGGCGGGCAGATAGAGCAACACTGGGTCGGCACCCGTCACCTCTTTGAGGACCTCGGCAATGTCTTCCGCCGCCTGACGGCGAGACTTGCCGAGACACGCGCCTATACGTCGGGTTGCTTCGGACGCACGCTGCGCCGTCGCGAGCTGGCGTTCCAGACGCTCACGTGCCCGCCGCTCGGCCAAGGCGTTGCGTACGGCCTCAACCGCTGTGAGCAACTCGTCACCGCTGAGCGGCAGCATGAGCAACCCTGCTCCGCCGAGAGAAACAGCCTGGGTGGCTAGCTCGACGTGCTTGGGCGCTGCCAGGGCGTAAACCGCGACTTTTGGAACCATCGCCCGGATGTGATGGACGGCCGCGACCCCGGCGGCGGAGTCCAGCGACACCTCGACGAACACCACGTCGGGGGACTCGCTGGTAGCGCGGGCCAGCCCGTCGGCCAGCTCACGGCACCACTCGAACTCGTCTCCGCGCGCCTCGAAGACACCCTTCATTAGGCGACCCGCATCGGCATCCGCCACGATCGCGATAACGAACAAGCCGTCGTCGCGCTCGAGCTCGGAGAGGGACGTCACGTCACATCTCTCCCGCGAACACGCGTCGTGCCGGACCCTGCATCAGGACGTCGTAGTTCGCGCGTACCGTCACCCGCAGCGCGCCGCCGGGCAGCCGCACGTCAACCGGGCGGTCGAAGTCGATAAGCCCTGCGGATGCGGCTGCCGCTGCGGTAGCACATGCTCCCGTACCGCACGCTCGAGTTCGGCCGACGCCACGTTCCCACACGTCAACCTTAATGCCGGCGGACTCGACGTGGGCGATCTCAACATTGGTGCCCCCAGCCACGCTCTGAGAAACGGCTGGACCGAAGCGATCGAGTTCCTCATCCGTCATGCGCAGCTCGAACGTGATCGCGTGAGGATTGCCGATATCGACATGCAGCAGCGCGATGGCTCGCTCGTTCCAGGAAGCTTGAATCGGGTCCTTGAGCACTGCCCGTCCCATCTCGATGCTGACTGAAGCGCTCCCGCTCGCCGACCTCTCAACCGAACACGCCTTGGTCCCCGCATCCGTCTCGACCTCGAGCTCGG
The DNA here is from genome assembly GCA_030430975.1 of Polyangia bacterium. GTDB lineage: Bacteria > Myxococcota_A > Polyangia > Polyangiales > Polyangiaceae > JAUIKB01. The sequence goes on along the minus strand of JAUIKB010000225.1, from coordinate 2,422 downwards.
CGCCGGCCGCGTCGCCCATGAGGTGGAGGGCGACACACCGCAAACCGTTGCCACACATTTCAGGTCTCGAGCCGTCGGCGTTCAGCACCACCATGCGCGGTCGCGTGGTCTCGCGTACGACCAACAGGACACCGTCACCGCCCACCCCGCGGTGGCGGTCACAGATGCGGACCGCGTCGTCGGGACTGAGATGGTCCACTGCGGGTGCGTCCACGACGACGAAGTCGTTACCCAGTCCCTCATATTTAGTGAACACCAGCCCCATGAAGTCTCGCACTCTACAGCAAGACGCCGTGCCCGCGGGTAGCCGCTGGCGATCTTGCGCATGAAGCCGAAGCGCTAGAATTTCGCGCTTTGGGCCCGAGATTGCTCGGGCGCGCGGCTGCGCGCCCACGGCCGCAGCCCGATGCGCGGGCCCCGACCGCATCGGCGTACTATACCGGCGGTGATCGCGGATTTCCTGCCCGCCCCCCCGGCGTCCGCGGCATCCTCGACTGATGAGTCGCCATCTTCTCCTCAACGGCTTCATGGCCACCGGCAAGTCGACGGTCGGCAAAGCACTGGCCGCCGCGTCGGGCCGGGAGTTCATTGACCTCGACGCTGCTATCGAGCGCCGCGCCGGAAGCTCGATCCAGGAGATCTTCGAAACCGACGGGGAGGCGGCGTTCCGACACCTGGAACGGGAGGCGCTCACCGAAGCACTCGCGCAAGACCCCGCGGTCATCGCAGTGGGCGGTGGGGCTCTCGTCGAGAGGCAGACGCGCCTAAGCGCCCTTGCACGAGCCACGATCGTGTGCCTGACCGCGTCGCCCTCCACGATCGTTGAGCGCGCTACTGCCCAGGGTGGCAGACCGTTGCTCAAAGGCCAGGACCGCCTGCAGACGGTCGCCCGCCTGATGGAGCAGCGAGAGGCTGGATACCGCGAAGCGCACGCATGCGTGAACGTGGACGGCAAGTCCCCCGACCAAGTTCTGAACGAGGTTCGACGGATCTGGCAAGAAGACCGCATCGCCGTCGCGGATGGCCTGCAGTCGTACGCCGTCACCGTGACCGCGAGCCAGGGCCTGGACCGAATTGTCGAGCATGTCGAAGCGGCCTCGAGCGTCATGTTGATCTCCGATACCAACGTCGCGCCTCTACACGCGGCGGCCGTCACGTCACGGCTGGGTTCCGAAGCCCGTTGCGAATCGCTGATATTCCCGGCCGGGGAGCGGCAGAAGACGCCGCAAACCCTGCTCCGTATCTGGGAGCAGATGTTGGCAGCGGAAGCCGACCGCCACGCCTGGGTGGTCGGGCTGGGCGGTGGTGTTGCAACGGACATCGCCGGATTCGCCGCCGCGACGTTCATGCGCGGCGTGCCCTGGATCTCGCTGCCGACCAGTTTGCTCGGAATGGTCGATGCTAGCGTCGGAGGGAAGACGGCGGTGGATTTGGGTTCCGCCAAGAACGCTGTCGGCGCCTTTTGGCAGCCGTCCGCGGTCGTCTGCAATATCGATTTCTTAAGAACCGAACCGCGCCGGGGATTCGTCTCTGCACTCGCCGAGGTTGTGAAAACGGCGCTGATCGGCGACGCCGACCTGTTCCGTAAGCTCGAGGCCGAACCCGACGCCGTATTGCAACTGGACGCCGACGCGTTGCGCGACGTCGTCCGCAGCTGCATCGCTGTCAAGGCGCGCGTCGTCAGCCGTGACCCTCGAGAAGGTGGTGATCGGGCACTGCTCAACCTGGGGCATACCGTCGGACACGCACTGGAGGCACATGCCGGGTTCGAGTCGCTTACACACGGCGAAGCCGTCAGCCTCGGATTGGTCGCGGCGCTGCGCTTGGGTGTGCGGTTCGGTGTGACGGATACGTCAGTCGTTGATCGCACGACTGCTCTTCTGGCTCGGTTGGGGCTGCCTACCGACCTGGGAGCGTTCGCGCTCGACGAGGTTGCGCCGCTAATCGGACACGACAAGAAGCGCCGCGGGGATAACGTACAATTCGTATTCGCGAGGGACATCGGCTCGGTGATTCGGCAGCCACTGCCACTCGCCGACGTGACCGACGCGGTGCAAACCCTCGCCAGCTGACGAACGCTTACGCCACGGCTTAGCGAAGTAACGGAAATCCCCCTCGATTGTTGGCGTGCGCCGCCGCGTCCCGATACACTTTTTGTCGACCGCTTCGGCGCGTCAGAGAGTGAACCATATGCGACGCATTCGATCCGCCATCGTTACGACCACCCTGCTTGCCGCCGCGGTCCTCGCGACGCCCGGCTGCGCCGACAACGAGAGCATGCTCTTCGTCCAGGGCGTGGTGTCGCTGCGCGGAAATACGACCTGCGTCGTCTCTCCCGACCCCAGCACCCCGATCTACGCCAATGGCGTGCTCGACGTAGCGCTGCGCCGTTCCTACGAAGCCGTCTTGCTCGTGGGCAACC
>JAUIKB010000224.1 GCA_030430975.1 Polyangia bacterium | reverse complement strand
CAGCTCGATCTGTCGGAGGCCGCCGACGCGCGTAAGGTCGTGCGCGCCGCCGTGGCGTCGCTGCGCCGACGCTTCGCCCAAACCGGCGGCTAAAACCCGAATCTCATCGCGGCGCCGTACGTCTCGCCAGGCCGAACCGTCAGCCGCACGTGTGAACTCCCGGGACGCGTAAACCAGTTCACCGGACCTCGAGACGTCCCCCCCTGTCGCACGGGTTGCTGCGCGCCCAGAATCCCAAACGCCGACGCCGTCAGCGACAACAGGCCGGCGGTGCCCAGCCCGATCGCCAGACCGATGCCGCGATTCTTGCGCGAATTCTGCGGCGTGGGATCGAACCCGTCGGGGCAGATAAGGTCGGATCCGCAGACGTCCTCAAGGTCGTTCGACGTCTTAACCGCGTCGTAGACGAAGAAGCCGGCCACCGCCGTGAGCACGATCCCCGCGCCGCCAGCTATCCAGGCCCACGTGGGCACCGGCTCGACTGCGCCTGAGTCCGGCGGCGGAACCCCTGTCGGTTTGGCGCGCGGTCGCGGTTTCTGATGCGGTTGCGTGACCGGTTCGACCACCGCTCGCTTAACTGGTTTCGGATCCTCGGGGCGAAACGTAAACCGCAGCTCGGTGGTTTCGCGTTCGATCAACCGAACGGTCCGCGTCGCCGACTTGAAACCAGGCGCGCTAAATTCGACGGTGTGCTCCCCGGGATCGAGCGGCACGGCCGCTTCCAGTGGCAGCACCTCGTCGCTTTCCACGATCCGCGCATCCGCCGGAAGATTCGTCACGGTAATACGCAGCTTCGGCAGGCGCGGCGACAGCCGCGCAATGCCCTCGTCTGCGATCTTCTTGAGCGCGGCGCGACGCTTGTCGCCAGGCGTCTCACGGTTGAACACGAGCGCGCGCTGGTACAGCGCCCACGCCGAAGCGATCCGACCGGCGCGCTCCTCACAGTGCTTTGCTATGTTCAGCACCGTGCTGGCCGACGCATGACGAGCCAAGCTGAGCCGGAACTTCTTGCACCCAGCAGCGTAGTCGCCGGACTGAATGAGTTCACGACCGGAACGAAACAGCGTCGCCGCAACCGGATCCACCTCCGCCTGCTGGGCGGATGCGACGCCACACGTGAGGGCTCCCGCGAGCACCAGCGGCAGTCGAAGCTCTCGCTCAAAGCTCATCGAGCGGATCGTACTCGGATTTGTCCTTCGGCTTGACGTCTGGTTGCTTCACGGCAGGCGGACGCTGAATCGCAGGCTTCGGCGGCGGCGGCGCAGCGCTTGCAGAGGCAGAAACGGATGCTGACGCAGCCGCCGGGCGGTCGTCCGACGGCGGTGTAGCGCTGGACGCGGCCGCCGAACCGGAAGGTGCCGCGGCGTCTCCACGGGGTTGAACCTGAACCGTATCCGCGGACTCGGCCCCGGCAGGCGCCGCGGCGCCTGCTCGAGGACCGGGCATGAAGCGCCAGCCCACCAGCGCGCCGGTCACCGTGGCTATGGCAGCGACGATCCCGGCGAGGGCACGACGTCGAGTCGGCGGCACGACGCGCTGTGTGGCGGCAACGCCGGTGGCGCTCGCTTCCGTTACGGCCGGCGGCTCGGACGGGATCGACACCGGGGTGTCCGCCTGCAGCAGCATCGTCGGCGGTTCAACACCGAGCGCCCCGCTCAGCTCGAGCACCTGGCGTCTCGCGGACTCGAAGCGCTGGTCTGGGTCTTTGGCTGTCGCGCGCCCAAACCAATCATCGAATGCTCTCGGAAGCCGAATCTTGTCGCGTGCCGCGCGCTCGGACGGAGCTTCGCTTGCCCCTTGGACGACCTTGAGCATGAACGGATAGAGGTTCTTGACCTGTTCGAATTCCAGCTGCCAGTAGGCCGTCCCGACCAGCAGCGTGTAGGCAAGATGACCCAGCGCGTATAGATCCGCGCGCCCGTCCATATAAGCGTCGCCCGTCAGCTGCTCGGGCGCCATGTACAGCGGCGTGCCCACCGCCTGCGTGGTCTGAAGCGGGCCGCTGCCCCCTTCGAAAACCTTTGCCACGCCAAAATCCAAGAGCTTGACGGTGGTGCCGCCATCATCGCGCCGATGCAGAAACACGTTCTCGAGCTTGAGATCGCGATGCACAACACCCTCGGCGTGGACCTTGTCCAAACCGAGCGCGGCCTGACCGAGCAGCGTGACCACATCGACCGGCGAAAGCGCGCCGCGGTCGCTCAGCACCGAGCCCAAGTCCTCTCCGCGCAGCAGCTCCATCACGAGAAAGTCGAAATCGAGATCGTCGTCGTAGCCAGCGTCGACCACCTCGACCACGTGGTCGCTCTCAACTCGACCAGAAACCGTCGCCTCCAGCTTGAACCGCTCACGTGTTCCGGCATCGCTGGCCGCACTCACGTGCAGCACCTTCAGCGCGCGCCGCCGGTTCGTCTGCCGGTCGATCACTTCGTAGACGGCGCCCATGCCGCCTTCTTTCATCGGCCGGACCAGTTCGTAACGCCCCGCGATCACGGTGCCTGTTTCAAGGCTGCTGCGCTGCATCGCCTGATGTCCCTAGCATGCCCCCAACCGTCAGGGGCAAATGCGCGAAATCGCGGCGGGAAATGCGCCGGTACGAGGTCGGGAGCCGGAGTCGCGCGGTTAGACGTCCAGCTCTTCGGCTTCTTCAGCGCGATCCATGATGAAGTGAAAGCGCGCCTGCGGGTCCTTACCCATCAGCTCGTCGAGCACGCGATCGGTCGCGAGCCGATCGGAAACGTCCACCCGTAACAGGCGGCGCGTCTTCGGATCGAGCGTCGTCTGCCAGAGTGTTTTCGGCATCATCTCGCCCAGGCCTTTAAACCGTGTGATATCCGGCTTGGCGTTGCCTTTGGCCTTGGACAAGATCCGCTCTTTTTGGTCTTCGTCAATCGCCCAGTGAGTTTCCTTGCCGATATCGATCCTATAGAGCGGGGGCACCGCGACATACACGCGCCCTTGGCGGACTAGCTCAGGCAGGTGCCGATAAAAGAACGTCAGCAGCAGCGTCGTGATGTGATGTCCGTCGGAGTCCGCGTCCGCGAGCAGGATGATGCGCTGATAACGCAGCTTGCCGATGTCGAACGCCGGTCCGATGCCGCATCCGAGGGCTGTTATGAGATCCGACAGCTCCTTATTGTCGAGCACCTTGTTCAGCGCGCTGCCCTCGGTATTGAGCACTTTGCCTCTAAGCGGCAGAATCGCCTGGCTGTTGCGGTCCCGACCCTGTTTCGCCGAACCGCCGGCGCTGTCGCCCTCGACGATGAACAGCTCGGTGTTGTCGCGGTTCTTACTTGTGCAGTCGCTGAGCTTGCCGGGCAGCGTGACTTTACTGGTGGCGGTCTTGCGCGAAATCGACGCCGAGGCTGCGCGCGATGCTTCACGCGCGCGCGCCGCCAGAATGATGCGCGCGATGATCATCTCGGCGGTGGTGCGGTTTTGGTTCAGCCACTGCTCGAGGCCTGGTCGCACGACACCGTCGACGATCGACTGCACCTCCGGATTGTTGAGCCGGTCCTTGGTCTGGCCCTGAAACTGCGGATCGCTGATGAACACGCTGAGCACGCCGACCAAGCCCTCGCGGATGTCGTCGCTCGAAATCGTCACGCCCCGTGGAGCCAGCTTGTGGGTCTCGATATAGTTGCGAACCGCCTTGTTCAACCCGGCGCGAAAACCGTTCTCGTGGGTGCCGCCGCTACCGGTCGGAATGCCGTTGACGTAGCTGCGAAGATGCTCGTCCGTCGATTCCGTCCACTGGAAGACCATCTCGACTCGGGCGCCGTTGATCCGCTCCAAAGAGCACGCCGAATCGTGCACGGGTCGACAGTTACGCTCCTTGCGAATCGCGTCGAGGTACTCGACGATTCCACCCGGGTAATTGAACGTCGTCCTCTCGCCCTTGGGCTCGTTGACGAACGTGACCTTGATGCCCTTGTGCAAAAAGCTCGCGACCTTCAGCCGGTCGATGATGGTCTGCGCGTTGAAATCCGTGCGCGGAAAGATCGTCGGGTCCGGCTGAAAGAACACTGTCGTGCCGCTGCCTCGCGCCTTGCCCATACGCTTGAGCTTGTCGATGGGTTTGCCGCGGCGAAATGACATCTGCCATGCGACGCCATCGCGCTTCACCGTCACCGTCAGCTTGGTCGACAGCGCGTTGACAACCGACGCGCCCACGCCGTGCAGGCCGCCAGCAGTCTTATAGTTACCCTCCTCGAACTTCCCGCCGGCGTGCAGCGTACTGAAGATGATCTGCACCGCCGGCAGCTTGTGCTTCGGATGCTTGTCGATGGGTACGCCACGACCGTTGTCAGACACCGTGATCGATCGTCCGTCCTTGTGCAGCGTGACGACCACCTCGGTCGCGTAGCCGTTCATGGCCTCATCGATCGAATTGTCGACTACCTCCCACACCAGGTGATGCAATCCCGGTAGTCCGACCCCACCGATGTACATGCCCGGTCGCTTGCGAACCGGTTCTAGGCCTTCGAGGACGGTGATGTCTTTTGCGGTGTAGGCCATCGATCAGCCCTCCTCTTCAAACGGTTCGGGGGTTTCGGGAATCTCGTGGACTACCTCGGTCAGGCGGCCGCGCGAGATGATCTCGCGACCACGCCCGCCGCGGCTCGTCGTCTCGTACTTGGCGGTGTTGATGCGACGCTCGCCGCCGCCCGACGTCATCACCGTGAGCGTATCGGTGTCACCGCTCGCCGTGCGGAAACCGATCAGATGATCGTCGGGCGTCAGCTTGACGAGCAACACCCCGCGACCGGCGCCGCCCAGATAGTTCACATCGGTGACCTGGCAGAGCAGCGCGCGCCGCTTGTGGGAAGCCGCAATCAGCGTTTCCTGACCGTGCACCGGATACACTCCCAAGATCCGCGCGTCGCCCTTGGGTCGCGCGAACTTGCGGCCGCTGCGCGTGCTCGGATCCGCGAACGCCTCGAGACCGAACGTCAGCGCGTAGCCGTCGCTGCTCGCGGCGACGGCGAAGGTCTCCGGGTACTCGTCCTCGTTGCCGCTGAGCCCGCCGACGATGCGCGGGTCGAGGCACATCGCGCCGACGATCACCTCACCGTCCTTGAGCTTGAACTGTTTCTGGATCGGTGCGCCGTAGCCTGTGGTCGCCGGGATGTCCGCGATTCGACAGGTATAGGCCGTGCCGAAGTTCGAGAAGAACACCGCCGTAGCCTTCGTCGAGCCTGCGTAACACGCCAGGATCGAATCACCCTCGCGAAGGCGCACCTTGGTGATGTCCTTGATTTCGCGCTGGCGCTTCACCCAGCCGTCACGCGTGATCAGGAAATGATTGTCCTCCGCGATGATCAGTTCCTCTTCCGAGAATTCTGGTTCTTCCTCTATTTCGGAGATGATCGTTCGTCGCTTCTTGGCCGCACCGAGCCCGGCGATGATGCCGCGCAGCTCGTCCTTGACGATCGACCAACGACCCGCGCCATCGCCCTCATTGAGCAGCTTCTTGATCGCTCGGGCGCGCTTCTTCTTGTCCTTGAGCTCGTTCTGAATCACCAGGATTTCGAGCCGTGCGAGTCGATACAGCTTGAGTTCGAGGATCGCGTCGGTCTGCACCTCGTCGAGCTTGAAACGCGCCATGATCTTCTTGGCGGAGTCAGCCTTACCTTCGCTCTTACGGATCAGCCGAATGATCGCGTCGAGCGCGTCGAACACGGTGACAAACCCGTCGAGAATGTGCATGCGCTTCTCGAGCGCCCGCAGCTCGTGCTGCAGACGGCGCGTCACGACCTTGTGACGGAAATCGAGGAAGTGCCAGAGAATCGAGCGTAGATCGAGTCGCTCGGGCCGGCCTACGTCCGGGTTCTCGGTGGGCACGAGACATGTCAGGTTGACGTTGAAGTTGTTCTGCAACGGCGTGTGTTTGAACAGGTACGCCATCACCTTCTGGGAGTTGGCTTCCTTCTTGAGCTCCAGCTCGATGCAGACGTCCTCTCCGGACACATCGCGCACGTCGGTTAGTAGCGGCATCTTGCGACTGACGACGACCTGGGCGATGCGCTCGACGAGCGTGGCCTTATTGACCGCATACGGCACGCTCGTGATGTGAATCAGCTTCGAACCCTTGGAGGTACCTGCGTCTTTCCAGGTGCCGCGGAGCTTGATCGCGCCCTGACCGGTCTCGTAAACGTTCTTGATCTCGGAAACCGACGAAACGATCTGACCACCGGTCGGGAAGTCGGGCCCCTTGACGGTGCGGGTCAGCTCGCGACTACTCAACTCTTTACCATCTAGCAATGCATCGAGCAGACGAATCGCGGCGTTGCACACCTCTTCCGGGTTGTGCGGCGGGATATTCGTCGCCATACCGACGGCGATTCCCGTCGCGCCGTTGATCAGCATGGTCGGAACTCGCGTCGGCAGCACCACGGGCTCGCTGCGAGTACCGTCGTAGTTTGGCCGGAAGTGAACCGTGTCCTGGCCGATCTCACTCAGGATGTCGTTCGTCACCGGTGCGAGTCGACACTCGGTGTAGCGCATCGCGGCGGCCGGATCGCCGTCCAGCGAACCGAAGTTGCCGCTGCCGTCGACCGTCGGAATCCGCATCGCGAACGGCTGCGCCATGCGCACCAACGCGTCGTAGATGGCGCTGTCGCCGTGAGGGTGGAACGAGCCCATCACCTCACCGACGACTTTGGCGCACTTTCGGTGCTTGGTATCCGCCAGGATCCGCTGCAGCCACATCGTGTACAGGATGCGACGCTGAACGGGTTTCATACCGTCGCGAACGTCAGGAAGCGCGCGGCTGGTGATGACGCTGAGGGCGTAGTTCAGGTAGCGGCTCTGGGCCAGCTCGTGGAGCGGTACGCCGCCATCCTCGTCATCGGCACCGAAATCGAGGGTGAACTGGTCGTTGTTGCCGCCCCCGCCGCGGGCGCGACGCGGGCCAGTCTTGCGCCTAGCCTTGTTCACGGGCGCCGTGGCCGCCTTCGACGTCGACCGCTTGGTTTTCGCCGTCGACTTGGCGCGCGTGCCCTGCGATTTCGCCGCGCGCGCCTTCGACGCCTTCTTGCTAGGGGCCCGCTTGGATGACGACTTGGATGCGGACCGGGCGGATCCACGCGATTTTGACTTCGTTTTTCGGGCTGCCACTAGGCGTTCTCCGGTGTGGGGGCACGCCTCGCGCGCGCTATCCCAGGCTGAGCCTCGCTATCTAACTCCACGCAATTGGGCAAGTTTTCCCAAATCGTGAGCTGCCACCACGCTTGCCAACTTCACAAACCACGGTGAACTGCGGGGACGCGTAACAGTTCACCGGACCTCGCCGGAAACCCAAGCCTACAACAGCCCAGACTGCAATTTCCCGGACGGGTTCGTTTCTGAACTCAGCCCGCGACGCGCTGATCCTATTCGGAGCTTGGTTCCGCGGCCCACCCTGCGTGCCGTGCGCTCAGCCGCCGCGTCCAAAACTCGAATTCGTGAGCGACCGATTCTCAGTAGACAGCGGCAGGCTATTCAAACACCGCCGCGACGCTCTCCGCCGTGACCGCGCGCTTGAGCCAGGCATTCAGCTGCGCTTCGTCCGAGCACTCCGAAATCCGCGTCCGCTGCGCGTCGGTGACGGTCAATCCGCGCGCCTCCAGCACGGCGAGCACAGCCTCAGCTGCATGCTCGGTCCGCCCCTGCAGCCGGTTGTGCTCCCGCTCGAGCCGGCGCTCCCGCAGCCGCGCCGCTGCCTGCTTGATGTCGACATGCTGGAAATACTCGCGTGTGAAGATCTCGTTTCTCGGAAACATGTATTCCTCCAATGCCTTGGCGATCGCCGGGCCTATGCCCGCGTTGATCGCCACCCAGTATAGCTGACTTAGTCGGTCGTCCAAGCCCGCCGCCGCTTCGAGCGCCGTCGCCGCAACTTCAAACCCAACGTCTGATCCTCCGTGCGCCATGGCCGAAAGCACCGCCAGTTCCGGCACCTGTTTCGCCCACGCCACATCGGTCACGACCGGTATTCGTTC
>JAUIKB010000223.1 GCA_030430975.1 Polyangia bacterium | reverse complement strand
CGCGAATCGCAAACCCGCGATGTCCGCCAGCGGACCAGTCCGCGCGGTCGGGCGATCCGCGTGCTGACCATCGCCCGGGCCGCTTACTAGGCTTGCTATGCCAGCATGCCCTCGCGCTCGATGAATGCGATCACCTCTGCCAGCCCGTCGCCGGCCTTGAGGTTCGTGAAGAGAAACGGTGCGTCGCCTCGCATCCGTGCCGCATCCCGCTTCATCACGCCCAACGACGCGCCGACGTACGGCGCCAGGTCGGTCTTGTTGATGATCAACAGGTCCGAGCGAGTGATTCCCGGTCCGCCCTTGCGCGGGATCTTATCGCCCGCGGATACGTCGATGACGTAGATCGTGAGGTCGCTCAGCTCGCGGCTGAAGGTGGCCGCCAAGTTGTCCCCGCCACTCTCGACGAAGATGAGTTGGAGTTCCGGAAACTTCTCGATCAGCTCGTCCACCGCAACCAGGTTGATCGAAACGTCCTCGCGAATTGCCGTGTGCGGACATCCGCCGGTCTCGACGCCCACGATGCGCTCCTTTGGCAAGGCGGTGCTCCGGATCAAGAACTCAGCGTCTTCTCGCGTGTAGATATCGTTCGTCACCGCCGCGATTTCGTAGCGGTCCCGGAGCGCCTTGCACAGCGCGTCGACCAGCGCGGTCTTGCCGGAGCCGACCGGACCACCGATCCCGACGCGTAGAGGCTGAGTTTGAGTCATGCTTGGCTCCTGTGTTGGCTAGGGGTCATCAGGACCTGAAGAGTCGGGAGTATTGGGTTTCGTGATGGCTCGAAGCGATCGAAAGCGCATGCGTGAAGCAGCCGATCTCCGCGTCCGGGAGCACGGCACCAGACCGCACGACCGACGGAATCCGATCCGCGAGCCTCAGAAGAGTTCGCTGTGCGTCCGTCTGACCGACGAGCGACAGCTTGATAGCGCAGGCCAGTTGGTTTTCTAGAAAGCTGAACAGATAACCTTCCAGCGCATCCTCAACCCTTACGCCGAAGTGGGAAGCCGCCAGTGCGAACAGCACCAGGTGAGACGCAGCCGGATGACGACGCCACCGCTGGGCGCCCTCGACACTCAGGTCCGACAGTAGCTTTGCAAACGCGCGCCCCACCACGTGGTCCTCATCGCGCAGCTCCCGCGTTTCGCGCAGGGCTCTGAGCTCGAATGCCCACGGCTCGGCGTCGCCGCCTCCCCGGAATGCAGCGTGACATCTAGCGAAGATAGGCACGTCGACGCACCCGAGCGGTCCGGTCAGCAGCGCGTCCTGCCACTCGACCAGCGCCTGCACATCACCCACCCAGCCGGCATCGATGGCGGCCTCCAACCCGTGCGAGTAGCTGAACGCGCCGATCGGCAGCGCAGCGCTGGACAGCTGAAGCACGCGAAGTAACGTCATCCGTCGTCACCGTGACTGTGAGTGTGAGTGTGTGCCCCGTACGCGCCGACCTCCGGTTCGAACGGCAGCACTTCGAACGCCAAGTCGACGCCCAGCGCTCGAACCATGTCTTCGAGAACGTGATCCCGCAGGAAGCGAGCGTAGCCGTCCCCCACCTGCACTGGCACGTGACGATTTCCCAGATGATAACAAGCGCGAGCCAGCAGAGTCGAGTTGCTGGCCGTAAATGTCACCACGGATTCAGGAGCTGCGACCACTTCGATCGTGCGACCGTCCTCCGCTCGCAACACGTCCCCGCCGCGCAGCACCGTCCCGCGCGGAAGAAACAAGCCAGCCGCTGTGCCGTCAGACAGCGTCACGGGGTGACGGCTGCGGCGGCGCGCATCGAACGTCAGCTCCACATGAGCGCACGGCGCGGCCCCCGGATCGGCGACAACCCGTGTGAGCCGCAGCCGCTGTTCGTTTGGGCCCTGAGTCATCGGTGCCTAAAAGAGGAAGTAGCGCTGAGCCATCGGCAGGACGTCAGCGGGCTCGCACGTCAGAAGCTGGCCATCGGCACGCACTTCGTACGTTTGCGAGTCGACCTCGATGGTCGGCAGCCAGGCGTTGTGGATCATGTCCGCCTTCTTGACGGTCCGGCACTGGCTGCTCGCCGACAGCTGTCGGCCGGTCAGGTTGCGCTTCTCGAATCCGACGTCCAGCGCACGTTGATTGACGAAGAGCAAGGACGTCGCGTTCGCCGCCCGCGGGTAGCCACCGAACATACGCCGGTAATGCACAGGCTGAGGCGTGGGAATCGATGCGTTCGGATCGCCCATCGGGGCCGCGGCGATGAACCCGCCCTTGATGACGAGCGCCGGTTTCACGCCGAAGAAAGCCGGCTTCCAGAGCGCGATGTCCGCCAGTTTTCCGACCTCGATCGAACCCACCCGATCGGCGATGCCGTGAGCGATTGCGGGGTTGATCGTGTACTTGGCGACGTAGCGTTTGGCGCGCTGGTTATCGGACGTCGCATCGTCCTCAGCGAGCGCGCCACGCTGCACCTTCATCTTGTGAGCGGTCTGCCAGGTGCGCAGGATGACTTCGCCGATGCGGCCCATCGCCTGACTGTCCGACGCGATCATGCTGAACGCGCCGAGGTCATGCAGAATGTCCTCGGCGGCGATCGTCTCTCGCCGGATCCGTGATTCGGCGAACGCTACGTCTTCGGCGATGCCGGCGTCCAGGTGATGGCACACCATCAACATGTCGAGGTGTTCGTCGACGGTGTTCACTGTGTACGGGCGCGTGGGGTTGGTGGAGGACGGCAGGACGTGGGCAACACCGGCGGCTTTGATGATGTCCGGAGCGTGCCCGCCACCCGCGCCTTCGGTGTGATAGGTGTGGATCGTTCGGCCCTTGAACGCGGCCAACGTGTCCTCGACGAAGCCCGATTCGTTCAGCGTGTCGGTGTGGATCGCAACCTGCACGTCGTAGCGCTCCGCCACGTCGAGACAGCAGTCGATCGCCGCGGGCGTGGTGCCCCAGTCCTCGTGTAGCTTCAGCCCCATCGCACCGGCATCGAGCTGTTCTTCGAGAGCCTGCGGCAGGCTCGCGTTACCCTTGCCCAGAAAGCCGATGTTCATCGGCATGCCGTCAACCGCCTCGATCATGCGGTGCAGGTTGAAGGCGCCCGGCGTGCAGGTCGTGGCGTTGGTGCCGGTGGCCGGTCCGGTGCCACCGCCGATGAGCGTGGTCAAACCGCTCATCAGCGCCTCGTCGACGAGATCCGGGCAGATGAAGTGAACGTGCGCGTCGATGCCGCCCGCGGTCGCGATCATGCCCTCCCCCGCGATCACTTCCGTGCAAGGCCCGACGATGATGTCGACGTCCGGCTGGACGTCGGGATTGCCGGCCTTGCCGATGCCGACGATCTCGCCTGCCTTCACGCCGATATCGGCTTTGACGATCCCCCAGTGATCGAGGATGAGGGCGTTGGTGATCACCAGATCCACGCCCGGGCGCTGGCTTTGCCCCATGCCGTCGCGGATCACCTTGCCGCCCCCGAACTTGACCTCGTCTCCGTAGACGGTTCGGTCGGCTTCGACGCGGATGATCAGCTCGGTGTCGGCCAACCTGACGCGGTCACCGGTGGTCGGACCGTACATCTCGGCGTAGGCGCGGCGGGTCATTCGACTCATGACGTTTCCTCCCCGTCGAGCGGGCCCATAATCTTGCCGTTGAACCCGTAGACGCAGCGCATGCCAGCGTACGCGACGAGCGTAACGCGACGGGTCTGTCCTGGCTCGAACCTGACGGCCGTACCGGCGGGAATATCTAGTCGAAACCCGCGCGTCGTCTCGCGGTCAAAGTCGAGCGCCGAATTCGTTTCGTAGAAGTGATAATGGGAGCCAACCTGGATCGGTCGGTCGCCGGTGTTGGCCACATCGACCTCTACGGAGGCGCGGTCAACGTTCAGTTCGATCTCGCCGTCCTCCGGCAACAGTTCACCTGGAATCATCTGTCGCCTCCTAGACGATCGGGTCGTGAACGGTGACGAGCTTCGTCCCGTCGGGAAACGTGGCTTCAACCTGAACGTCGTGGATCATCTCAGCCACGCCATCCATCACGTCATCGGCGGCCAGCACGGTGCGCCCTTCGTCCATCAGCTGCGCCACGGTCTTGCCCTCGCGAGCGCCCTCCAAGATGGCACACGAAATGTACGCGATCGCCTCGGGGTAGTTCAGCTTCAGCCCTTTGGCTTTGCGTCGCTCCGCTAGGAGCCCTGCCGTGAACAACAGCAGCTTGTCTTTCTCTCGTGGACTGAGTTCCATCCGTGCCTCCGCTTACTTGAGATCAGGTTCGCCAAATGCGCGGCGCAGTCGCCTCCGCACCGATGACCGTCGGGCGCGCGGCGCGCCAGACGGCTTCAAAGCTAGTTCGGACGTCGGGGGCGTCGCCCAGTGCGCGTACGACGAGCGCACCATCGACGAGCGTCGCAGCCACAAACGCAGCCGTCGGCGTCCCGGCGAGCGCCGCGCGACAGCTCGCCAAGTCGGTCGCTGTGGCGGGATATGCAAGCACCGTCCCGTAGCCGCGGGCCCGGCGCAGGCCGAGTACGCTCCCCAGCGAGGAGCCCGATAGAAACGCACGCTCGGTCGCAACCGGCCGATCGTCGACCAACAGCCCAAAGCGCTGTCGTAGCCGCCCCTCGACAAACGGTTGCGAGCCCGCCTGCCGACCCAACGTGCAGATCTCCCAGCCGAAAAACCGCGCGCCGCCTGCGATCCGGACGGCGGTTGCCAGTTCCGCATCGGCTCCGTCGAACGCGATCGTCTCGCCCGGTAGCCACTCCAAGCGCCCCTCGTCAACGAGCAGCTCTTGCGTCACCTGTGCGGCGCCGCTCGGGCTCCGATACAGCTTCGTTGCGGCGGGTGTCGTCAATAACGCCCCCGCGCCGCCAGTGACCCGCACGTCCAGCGCGAGGGAATCGCCTCCAACCACGCCGCCCGGAGGATGGATCAAGTACACGTGCGCGCACTCGTTACCCTCCGGATAAAACGGTCGCTGCACAACCAGCGGCCCCACGTGCCGACGGCTTACGAGTTTGGAAACCCCTCGTCGAACGTCGAAGCCCAGGCTGAGCGTCGCTCGCCAACCGGCGGGATCACTCTGAACACAGGCGGCGCGCACACCGCATGACTATCACGCGTGGCTGAGCCGACCAACACGTCATCGGGCACGAAACATGGACGAAACATGGTGCATAACTGGCATCAACACGGACATTACCCCGCGACCGTGGCGGCGATCAGCCGACGCCGGCGCCGGCCAACAGCGGTGCGGCTTCGATCAGCCCGGGCGTGATCAGGTCCACCAAGGCCCGCACCCGCGCCGAGCGCCTGAGGTCGGCGTGTATGAGCAACCACAATTCTGTCTCGGCCTGCTCGATCAGCGCCGAGCGTCGCTCAAGACGCGGATCGACGTCGCCGAGGTACGCCGGGAGCAAGCCGCAAGCGGCGGTCGCTTGGAGCGCTCGGTGCATCGCCCCGACAGACGAAACCTCCATGAGTGCCGCGGCGTCTGAGTGCTCGGATCGTCGCCATTGGGTCGCGCGACGCGGGCCGTCCCCGCGGGCATAGACGACCCACCTGGCGTCGACACTCGCGTCGCTTCGCGCATACACGGCCCAAGCCACTACACCGACCTTGCGGCCGACGACGTCCCCCGGCGGCGTCGAGCTCGGCCGCAGCGCCACGTCGGCATCACGCCCTAGGTCGAGCAGGCGGTCGTCGACCTTCAAGACGGGCCTCAAACCCGGGCACTGCGCCCGGACCCGCGCGAGGCAGGGCACGACGATTTCGACCAGGGTCTCAGGGAGCGTCAGCGTGACGGGTCCCGACGCGGTCCGATCGTGACCGCTCGCCTGACGGCGCAGCGCCTGCACGGCTTCCTCGACCTCCAGCGCGTGGGGAAGCAGCGCCTCACCCACGGCCGTGAGGCGATAGCCACGCTGTTGTTTCTCGAACAGTTCGGCGCCCAGTGCCGGCTCCAGCGCAGCGATTCGGCGATGCAGGGTGGATGCATTCACGCCCAGATCACGCGAGGCTCGGCTCAGCGTTCCACTCCGCGCGACAGCCAGAAACGCTCGCAAATCGTCCCACCGCAGGGGTTCATCCGGATGCTGTTCTTGCATTTTCGCAAAACTAACATGCATCAACTGCGGTTTACTCACCAATTCTGCAAACTTACGTTGATGTGCAAGAAGATGGCGCCGGGCGGCGCAGTCAGCCGGCCGCCTCGCGACGGCTTCCCGAGACGGTGCTCCTCCCCCAATAACGAAAGGTCACAGCATGCTCTCCATCCGACGCAGTTCCGAGCGCGGCCACGCGCAGCACGGCTGGCTCGACAGCCACCATACGTTTAGCTTCGGCGGGTACTACGACCCGAGCCACATGGGGTTCGGAGCGCTGCGCGTGATCAACCAGGACCGGGTCGAGGCAGCCCGCGGATTTCCAACCCATGGGCATCGCAACATGGAAATCATTTCCTACGTAGTAGAAGGCGCCCTGGAACATCGCGACAGCCAAGGTAACGGCGGGACGCTGCGGCGGGGGGACGTCCAGGTCATGTCGGCGGGCCGCGGCATCCAGCACAGCGAAATGAATGCCAGCCAAACCGACTCAGTGCGCTTCCTCCAGATCTGGATCGAACCGGACGAGCTCGAAACACAGCCCGGCTACGCCGAGCGCCACTTCGCGCCGCATCAGGGCCTGACGCTCTTGTGCAGCCCGCAGGGTCGCGACGGCAGCCTACGCATTCGACAAGACGCCGACGTCTACCGCGCGTTGTTATCGGCAGGGACTCAGGTGGCTCACCCGCTGAACCGCAAGCGGTGCTGGGTTCAGCTCGTCCGTGGCAGCATGGAAGTGAACGACGCGCGTGTCGAGGCCGGCGACGGCATCGCGCTACAAGACGTCGACACACTCGAGCTGTCAGCCCACGACGACGTCGAAGCTCTCATCTTCGACCTGAAATAGTCAGCGCCCTAGATAGGATCACCACGATGAGCACTCTCAACATTCTCGCCCTTTCCGGTTCGCTGCGCACAGCGAGCACGAACACCGCCCTGATACGGGCCGCATCGGAGTTGGCGCCGGAGGGCGTCAGCATTCAGCTGTACGACTACAGCGGATTGCCGTTCTATAACTCGGACGTCGACCTCCCGGAGGCCGTCAGCGAGTTTAAGCAGGCGATCGCCGACAGCCACGGCGTTCTGATCGCGACACCTGAGTACAACTACAGCGTGCCCGGCGTGCTCAAGAACGCGATCGACTGGGCGAGTCGTCCTGCCTACGAATCGGTGTTTCGCGACAAGCCCACCGGCGTGATTTCGGCGGCCGCCAGCTTCGTCGGGGGCGCGCGAGCCCAGCAACATCTCAAGACGATCTTGCTCGGCATGGGGACTCCAGTGTTCGCGTGGCCCGAGCTACTGGTCGGTACCGCCCATAAGAAGTTCGACGGCGGCAAGCTCGTCGACGAAACGACCGCGGGCATGCTGTCCGATTACGTTGCGGGTTTCACGGCTTGGGTCCGCAGCGCCGCGACTACCGCTGCAACGCCATAGCGCTTCGATTCGAACCGGACTATCCAGGCTGTCGTGTGGCGGGTGGAGAGGTACCCGGCAGGGCTTCATCGGATCGATTCGTAAACGATCTCCCAGCGTCGAGGTCACCAGGAGTCCGCTGTCCAAGGGCTGGGTGCGACGCGACTGATGCGGCGGGCCGCGGCGACCAGTACGCGACTCGCTCAGCCGCCCTGCCTTTGGCTACGGCGGCTCATCAGTCGTCATTATCACGCCAACGTGCTCTGCTGTGGACATGAGCCTGACTAATGATTCGCCGATCGAACGACTGCGTGGGATCGATCTCAATCTGCTGTTGGCGCTCGATGCCCTGCTCGGCGAGCGGAGCGTCACAAAAGCCGCCCGACGCCTCGGCGTCACGCAATCAGCGATGAGCCACACGTTGCGCCGACTGCGCGAGCTGTTGCGCGATCAGCTGATGGTGCGAGCCGGGGGCGGGATGGTGCTGACACCACGCGCCGAAGCGCTCATC
>JAUIKB010000222.1 GCA_030430975.1 Polyangia bacterium | reverse complement strand
ACGCCTTGCACGCGGCCTCGGACAACCAGATGCAGCTGCTTCAACGCCATTGCCGCCTGTCGTACCGGAGCGCGCCCGGTCCTGCAACCGGTGAGCAATTCTGTCACCAACGGATTCGTAACTAATTGCTTTCGTTGGGTTCGCGTCCTGGTGGCGGCGAAGTTGGGCGTTGAGAGGAACAGCGCTTGCATGGAGCCCCACACCCGGGGTTCGATCGGAGTGTGGAGGACGAATCGAGCCCCGAGTCGGCGGCCTCGGCAGAGACGCTGCGAGCGGCCCTGGCTCGCGAGCGCCGCATTTCGTCTGCTCTGCGGGAGGTCGGTGCCGCGCTGGGGACGACGCTCGACCTGGACGATCTTCTGGAGCTGATCCTCGACAAGCTCACCGAGCTCCTCGACGCCGATCGGGCGACCCTTTACCTGCTCGATGAATCGAACGACGAATTGGTCAGTCGGATCGTCGTAGGCGAGCAGATCCGCTCCATCCGCGTGAAGCTGGGGCACGGCATCGCCGGCGTGGTTGCTCAAACCGGGGAGCCGATTCGTGTCAGCGACGCGTACGCTGATCCGCGTTTCGAGCGGGAATGGGATGCGCTGACCGGCTTTCGCACACGGAGCATGCTCGTCGTTCCGCTGAAGAATCACCTGGGCCGAACGATCGGCGTCATCCAGGTCCTCAACAAGCACGACGATCTGCAGTTCACCGACGAGGACGAAGAGATCCTGGCCGCGCTGAGCACTCAGGCGGCGGTGGCGATCGACAACTCTCGACTGTTTCTGTCGATCATTCAGAAAAACCGGCAGCTGCTCGATGCGAAAGAACAGCTTGAGCGTGGCGTTGAGGACCTGTCGCTCTTGTTCGACTTGGAGCGCGCGACTGCGCACGCCGCGTCGCTCGAGGAGTTGGCGCTTGCGTCGCTGAGCGCGGTTACCAAAGCATCCCATGCCCGCGGCGGGGCGCTGCTTCTGGCGGAGGAGGAGACCGGCGACCTCGTCCAGTACATCTTCGATCCCGAACAGGATGGCGAGCTCACGCGCATTGGCATCAAGTCGGGGGAGGGTTTCCTCGGTGCCGCGCTTGCGCAGTCGGGGGTGGTTCAGGTGCGCGAGGCTCGGGACCATGAATTGTGGAACGCTCGGGTGGAGGAAAAGTATCCCTTCACGTTTGATTCCGTCGTGGCGCTGCCGATGGAGGGCGAGGACTCTGCGATTGGTGTGCTCGCCCTGTTTTCCGAAGGCGCGGCTGATCTCACCGATGACTCCGTCGCGCTGTTGCAGCTCGTCAGCGCGAACGTTGCGACCGCCGTGCGATTGTTCTGGGCGCGTCAGGCGCGCGAACGAACTGCGCGATTGACCACTATCGGACGGCTCTTGTCCGGCGTAATCCATGACTTCAAGACGCCGATGACTGTGATCAGCGGATATGTGCAGCTGATGGAAACCGCCGACGACGCCTCGACTCGTGCAGAGTACGCAGCAGCGATTCTCAAGCAGTTCGATGTATTGACGGCGATGCAACGGGAAGTTCTGGAGTTCGCGCGCGGCGAGCGCACGGTGTTTATCCGGCGCGTTTACCTGCACAAGTTCTTCGCGGATCTCACCGAGCAGCTGAAACTCGAAGTCGAGGGGAAGCCGGTCGAATTGGTGGTCGACGTCGACACCAAGGTCGTCGCCCGTTTCGATGAGGGGCGTTTGGCGCGGGCGATTCATAACCTCGCGCGCAACGCGGTCGAGGCCATGGGCGAGCGAGGTGGCACGTTGACAGTCGGTGCACGCAAAGAGGGAACAGACTTGGTTGTGACGGTTGCGGACACAGGCTCGGGCATTCCGGCGGAAGTTGAAGGACGGTTGTTCCAGTCGTTCGTCACCGCTGGCAAGAAGGGCGGGACTGGTCTGGGTTTGGCGATCGTTAAGAAGATCGTCGAGGAGCACGACGGGCATATCTCGGTTCGATCGAGCGATACTGGTGCGCGCTTCGAGCTGCGCATCCCGCAGCCCGAGGTCTCGGACAAGTCGCCATCGAGCAAGCGCCGAGGTACGAAACGATCCGACGCGCAATCCGCGCGCTCTTCGAAAGAGAAACGCTGAAGATGTCTTTTCACTTGCCGACCCTCGCGCCGCGGCGCGGCGCATTCGAGACCTGCGGATACTGTCCGAAGCTGTGTCGAGCGGAGTGCCCGGTTTCCAACGCTGACCGCTCGGAAACGCTGACGCCTTGGGGCAAGATGAGCCTTGCCTGGTTTGCGGCGCGCGGCCTCGTGCCCGTTGATTCAGACCACGCCCAGAGCGCCTGGGGGTGCACGGGTTGCGATGCCTGCACGGAGCAATGCGATCATTCGAATCCGGTGGCGGCGACGTTGCTGGACGTCCGCGCTGCCCACTTCTCTGCCGGGGCCGCGCCCCGATCGGCCGAGCGCGTCGCGCGTGGCTTCGAAGCTCGCGATGCGGCGTTGCGCGGGCATGCGTCAGCTCTTGAGGCTGTCGAGGGTGTCGTGGATGACGGCGAAACCGCCGTGGTCGTCGGCTGTCAGTACGTGGAGCGACAGCCGGAACTCGCCGCCAAGGCCGTCCGGGTAGTCGCGCGCTTGTGCGGCCCTGTCCGTGTGGTTGCCGAGTGCTGTGGCGCGCCGTTGCTCAGTGCTGGCGACCGTCAAGGTTTCGAGGAGGCGCGCAAGCGTCGTGAAGCGAGGCTTCGGGGCGTACGGCGCATCGTTGCGGTGGACCCCGGCTGCGCCGTCGTGGAGACGCAGCAGCGGGGGCCGGCCGTGGAGACGTTCGTGCACTTGGTCGACGCGCATGCCGATCGGTTAACCCCGCTGTCGCTAGCGGGTAAGTTTCGCTGGCAGGACCCGTGCAAGCTCGCCCGGGGCTTGGGCCAGCTCGACGAGCCCCGGCGAATTCTTACCCGGATCCTGGGGCAGGCACCGGATGAGTTCGCGCGCGCCGGCGCCAACACGGTTTGTGCTGGCGCCGGCGATCTGCTGCCGGTGACGATGCCAGACGTCTCGAAGGCAATGACGCGAGCACGCCTCGCAGAGCACGAGACCGAAGGTGGTGGGACGGTGGTCGTGGGCTGTGCGTCGACGCTCCGAAGTATGACCGCCGCTGGGCACGAAGCGTGCGACATCATCAGCTTGGTTCACCGTAGCCTATTTGCCGATGAATGACGGCGCCGCGCGCGACGCCGAAGCGGCTCCGCGTCGCCGCAGCGTTGCCAATCGCGTGCTGCTGGCGTTTGCGGTCGTGCTGTTCGCGTTCGCCGGCGTGGCTGGATGGAGCGTACTAGCGCAGCGCGCTGCCGCTCGCGAAGCGGAGCTGATGCGTAGCGGCTACCTGCCTCTGAACACGGTTCTCAAAGACGCGGAGGCCACTCAGGATCTGTGGAACTCGCAGCTGAATCACATCACCACGGCACGCAATCCGGCCGACAAGGAAGAGTGGTTTCGAGCGGCGCTTTCGGTGGGTAGGCCCAAACAGTTTGCCGCCGTACGCGCGGCGTTGGCCCGCGCGCTGGCGAACTCGGAGGACAACGGAGTCCGCGACGTCGGCCGTGAGCTGTCCCGTGAAGCGACGGCGATCGAGAAGTACCTCGCCGACGATGAACGCCGGCTGACCGAATTGTTCGCCGCGCTTGACCGCGGCGACTCGAAGCGCGCGGAAGCGTTGCGCGCGGACTTGGTCACCCGGGGCATTCAAGGCAAGCGGCGCCTGCGCAACTTATCCGAACGTGTCCAGCGCAACGTCGACGCGCTGCTGGCTGCCGCACGCGACCGCGAGCGATTGGCGATTCGCCTGCTGTTCGGGCTGTCGATCGTCACCGTCTTAGTCGGGGTCGGCATGGCGCTGTATGCGCGTCGGGTGTTGGCGCCGCTGGCCACCGTCACAGAACGCGCCAAGGCCGTGGCGGACGGCGACCTAACGCCGCGCCCGGTGGTGGCATCGAATGACGAAATCGGTGAACTGGCTCAAACGTTTGAAGCGATGGTTCTAGCGATCGGCAAGGCAAACGCGAACCTGGTCGCCAGCGAACGGCTGGCTACTGTCGGGAAGATGGCGGCGCACGTGACGCATGAGATCCGAAACCCGCTGTCGTCGATCGGGCTCAACATCGAGCTGCTCGAGGAGGAGCTCGCAGGTGGGGATGAAGAAGCGCTAGGTCTAGTAAAAGCAGTCCAGGCCGAGGTCGAGCGCTTGACCGACCTCAGCGAGGAGTACCTGTCGGTGGCGCGCAGACAGGCACCGCGCCTAGAAGAGGAAGACGTCGGTCAAATCGTCACCGAGGCGTTCGAGTTCATGCGCCGCGACCTTCAGAGTCATGACGTGAAATCTGAATTGCATGTCGATGACGAGCTGCCCCCGCTCATGATCGATGAGGCTCAGATCAAGCAGGTCATTTTCAATCTCGTAAGAAACGCTCGCGAGGTGCTGCAGGCCGGGGGAAGCGTCGTCCTCCGCGTCCAGTCGACCGGTGGCGGCGCAGAGATCTTGGTCGAAGACGACGGCCCGGGAATGGACGATGAGACGCGGGAGCGGATCTTCGAGCCGTTCTTCACCACCAAGTCGAGCGGGACGGGCCTGGGCTTGGCGATCAGCATGCAGATCATCGAGGCGCACGGTGGTACGATTAAGTGCGAACCAAACGAACCGCGGGGTACTCTCTTCCGCGTTGTGCTGCCGAAGCAGTGATCGAGACATCGAATGAAGCGGCCACTTATCTCCATCGTTTTCGGGACCAAAAACGACCGAAAAGTTAAGGCCGTGCAGAACCTGCTGCAGGACCTGCCGCTGCTGATCCTCTCGCCGGCGCATGTCCTCAATGACCCGTGGACTGTGCCCGCCGGAATTGAAGGCTTCGAACAGCAGGCGCGGGCGCGCGTGACCCATGTCGCGCGGCGGACCGGCTATGTGAGCATGGTGGACGTGACCGGGCTGGAGGTAGATGCCCTCGCCGGGCGTCCCGGGACCCGTTCGGCAGCCTACGCGCATGAACGCGCCACGGATGCGGAGAACAACGCCGCGCTGCTCCGGGATCTGGAGGAGGTCGAGGAGGCCAAGCGCACGGCTCGCTTCCGTACGGTGATCGCCCTACGCAGCCCGTGGTCCGAGGATGTTGCCATCGTAGAGGGCGTGTGCCCGGGCCGCATCGCGCGCACACCCCGCGGCAGCGGCGGCTTTGGGTACGATCCGCTGTTCGTGGTCGACGGTCGAGATGGACGCTCGATGGCCGAACTCAGCGAGGCTGAACAGAGCACGGTGAGTCACCGCACGCTGGCGGTTCAGAACCTGCGTCAGCCGCTTCAAGCGCTGCTGACGACGGTTGCTGAGGACGTCGAGCGAGCGGCTGCGGGACGCTCCGACTGAGGCGCTTCAGGAAGCGCGGTCGATTCCCGAGGGCGCGTAGAATAGATCAATAATATCGGATATTTATAACCCGAGATAAGTCAGGTGCGGCGACGTGTCGCGGGCTCTCGACGGCACCTGCTGACGGTGCCAGATCCCTGGCGTTGACCCTCAATGGCGCGGCGTGTTAGGCACCGCGCACCCTAGAAATGACTCAGGTTCTGGGGTTCCCACGTGACGCAGCATTGGAAAGGCCTTGGCAGTTACGGAACGGTCGGACTCGAACTAGCTCTCAGCATTGTTTTCGGACTGCTGATCGGACGTTGGCTCGACAAGAACTTCGGCTCTGCCCCCTGGATGACCATCGTTTGGACCGGATTCGGAGTCGCCGCAGGTTATCGCGCGGTTTGGCGGGCACTGAAACGAGCCAACGCCGAGGCAGAACGGGAAGAACAAGCGGCGCTCGAGGCACGGAAACGCTTTTATGAACGCGACTCAACAGACACAGACTGAGCCGACGCCGGAAGACTCCGGCGTGCGCGCTGCGCTGTGGGGCGTGGCGCTCGTCGGGTTGGCGACGGCTGCTGCGGCCGGATTGTTGGTCGATACCGTCGCGATGCTCAGCGTCGCCGCGGGGGCCGCCGTCGGTGTTGCCAACCTCTGGATGATCGCGCGCATCGTCCGCTCGTTCTTGGGTGGCGGCACCGCGCGGGGCTCTTGGACCGCTTTTGCCGTCCTCAAGTTCAGCCTCCTCATGGGCGGCGTCTATCTGCTGTTGACCCGGGGATCTCTTGAAGTGCTCCCGCTGGCGATCGGCTATGCATCGCTGCCCGTCGGCATTTTCACCACCCAGCTCCGCCCCGCAGCGAAGCAGCCCCACCCCAAACCCAACGCAACTTGATTTAGATACGACATGGGACACTCGAGCTGGCTGACTCTCCTCTTGGAGTACACGAAGGAGACCTTGAATCACAACTCGCAGGTGATTGGGAATTCCTTCGTCGGAAATCACCCGCCGACTTGGCAGAGCGCCGAACCCATCATCGCGGCTTTCTTGGTGTTCCTGCTGTTGTTGTTCGTCGGGTTCAACGTCAAGTCGAAGATGGCTAAGACCGAAGAGGCCGTCATCCCCGACGACAGCCTGACGCTGCGCACCTTCATGGAGGCCTTTCTCGGCTACTTCTATGACCTCGCCAAGAGCGTGATGGACGAGAAGCGCGCCAAGAAGTACTTCCCGATCATCGCCGCCTCGGCATGTTTTATCTTCTTCTCAAACGTCTTGGCGCTCATCCCGGGCATGCCGGTACCTACGAGCAGCTTGAGCATCACCGCGGGCTGCGCGTTGGTTATTTTCATCGCGTTTAATGTCTACGGCATTAAGGAAAACGGTTGGGACTATCTCAAGCATCTGGCCGGACCGGCCTGGTACTTGTCTTGGCTGATTTTTCCGATTGAGATCATCTCGCTATGCGTGCGTCCTGTGACGCTCGCGGTGCGCTTGATGCTCAACATGGCGGTCGACCATCTGATGCTCGGCATGTTCGCCGGCCTGGTCGCCGTTCTCGTTCCGCTCCCGGTCATGCTGCTCGGGTGCATAGTTATCGTTGTTCAAACTCTCGTTTTCACGCTTCTCACGTGCATCTATATCGGACTCGCGACGGAGCATGAGGCGCATTAAGAAATATTGATAAGGCCCTCCGAAATCGGGTGGTGTTCCATGCGGAATCGCATTACACGCTCGCACGTCGGTGGACACATAAGGAGACCCTGTAAGATGACCTCGAAGAACAAGCTGGCGCTCGGAATCGGAATGTTCGTGACGCTGTTTTCGTCCAGCGCGTTCGCGCAGCAAGGCGGCGCCCCGTCGAATGCATTCGACGCGTACTCGATGGCGGCACTAGCCGCCGGTATTGGCATTGGCCTCGCTGTCCTGGGCGGAGCCCTCGGTCAGGGACGCGCCGCAGCCGCCGCCCTGGAGGGCATCAGCCGTAACCCAGGCGCCGCTGGTCGCATCCAGACCCCGATGATTCTCGGTCTAGCGCTCATCGAGTCGCTCGTGCTGTTCGGGTTCCTGATCTCCTTCCTGCTGCAGGGCAAGGTTCCGGACAAGCCGAAGGGCGGCGCCCAGCCGACCGGCATGGTGCAGATGGTCGACATCGACTCCAAGCTGTCCTGATTCTCTCTACTAGCGGCCCGCCCTCGGTGGGCCGCAGCCCAACGCGCCGCGTCTTGCAGAGACGTCGGCGCGTTGTGGTTTTGTGTCGGCGGTCGGCGGTGGCGTTCGGCCTGGCTTGCAGGAGCGTCGCTTCGTGTCGGCGTCGTTTCGTATCAGCGTCGCTTCGTGAATTTGCGCCCGGCGTCTAGGAGGATGTGTCCGCCTAGCAGCGCTGTGGCCAGCACCAGCAGGATCGCGCCCAAGATGTAGTTGTTCACGGCGATCACCGTGGTGCCGCCCAGCACGAGCGCCGCGGTTACCAGGCCGGTCATGATGCGGCGCCCCAGCCGATCGGCGGCGTCGCGTGTCGACAGGTCGCGTGTCTTGATCTCAAGCCGCCCCAGCCGCAGGTCGTCTAGCACCTCTTGGAGCTGCTCGGGCATGTTGGAGGTTGCCCCGCTAATGCGCTCCAATCGGCGCAGCAGTTCGTTGCCG
>JAUIKB010000221.1 GCA_030430975.1 Polyangia bacterium | reverse complement strand
TCTCGCCCAACGTCGTCTAAACTACCCGATATCAACGTTCATCCCGGCCGAGGTCTTCTGCATGTCACGTCGTAAGTTAACCCTCATCGCTGCCACCATCGTCGCGGGGGCATCGTTCTCAATGGTCGCTTCTGCGGACTTGAAGACGACCGGCAAGTCCAAGGTGCGGTTCTTTGCCAAGGGGCCGGGTGGCCTCAAGATCAAGGGCCGATCGTCCAAGCTCAAGATGAAGCAGGATGGTGACGACGTCATCCTGACGGCCTCACTAAAGAGCTTTAAGACGGGGATCAAGCTGCGGGACAAGCACTTCCGCGAGAAGATGGGTGCGGACAAGCATCCGGACGTCGTGTTGAAGGTCGATCGAGACGCGCTCAAATTTCCCAAGGACGGCGCCGTAGCCGAAGGGACCGCCGTCGGGGAGATGACGTTCCACGGCGAGACGAAAGACGCGAAGTTCAGCTACAAGGCTAAGCGGTCGGGCAACACCTACCAGGTGCGCGGCAAGACTAAGATCGACATCACCGACTTCGGCGTGAAGGTGCCATGCTACGCCGGCGTGTGCGTCAAGAAGAACGTCAAGATCAGCGTGAAGTTCAAGGCCAAGGATTAGTACTAGCCAGCTCGCTATCGCGCCGCCCGCCAGGTCGCGGGCGGTGGCGTTTTGTGACGTGAGTGCTGCGTCAGTCGAAATTCATCCACCGTCGGGAATTTTCGGGAACCTGGGCGAGTAGGGCATGTCAGACATGAGGTGGACGGAGTGGTCCTGGGAAAGAGCGTGGGATGAGGCTGAGCCGATTTGAACTGGAGACGGATTGGTACTGCGTGCTGGGCGTGCCGCCAAACGCCGACGCGCCGACGATCCGGCGAATTTATCGCAAGCAAGTACTGACCAGCCATCCCGACCTGAACAGCGACGACGATGCTTCTCATCGACGCCTGGCCGACCTGAACGCGGCGGTCCACATCCTGCTCAATGACGATCGCCGTGCTGCCTACGATCAACACCGTCTTTCGGCCCTACCCGGTGCCACGCGCTCGACGCGCGCCGCGTCGCCCGAACGAACGAAGAGCCGGACACCGGACTGGGTCGCGCCTGAGTCGCCAGCAGCCCCTGCGGCCAGCGACTCGCGGGAGCTCGACGACTTGCTGCGCGATGTACCTGGAAGGGTCTCCGTAGGCTTGACGCGCTGGCTAGCTGCTCAGCCACAGCAGCACAAGCTGTGGGCGGTATCGATTGCCATCACGCTCGCCTTGGTGCTGTTCGCGGCTAGCGCGATGCAGCCCAAGCCGTTGAGTCCGCTGTCGCCGACCCAAGCCGCTGCGCTGATCATCGACTAGCCAACTTGGACTCCCCACGGAGCTGCCCGTACGGAGCTGCCGGTGCACTCAGCACGGAGCTGCCGGTGCACTCAGCGAAACGGCCTGTCGCAGCCCGAGGAATTGACAGGGTTTTTCAGGTGGGCGATGGGTACCGGGATGAAACGCGTCGGTCCCGTACGGGTGCTGTTCGCAGTGCTGCCGCTGCTGGCAGTGCTGCTGTTGTCGGGCGAGGCCCATGCATACACGTGGATGTTACGTCACGGCTATACGGCGTGCGGTTCGTGCCATGCGGATCCGTCCGGCGGTGAACTGCTGACGCAGTACGGGCGGGCTCAGGGCGATCTGCTACTGAAGATGCGCTACGGCGGCGGAGCGACCCACGCCGCGCCGGCTAGCGACGACGACTTCGACGACGACTTCGACGACGACTTCGACGACGACGACGACGACGACGACGCTGACGAGACATCAGCCGCTGGCCAATCAGAGGAAGCGTCGCGCACGGCCGGATTTCTGTGGGGTGTGATCGGACCGATGGACACGACGCCGTTTTGGTCGGATGAGTCGTCGGTGCAGCTGTTACTTGGCGGGAGCTTGCGCATGGCGTTCATCGGGCAGGACGGCAATACCCGGGCGTTTCCCATGCAGGGCGATCTGTACGGCCAGCTCCGAATCGGCGATCTCCAAGCTGGCGGGAGCGTTGGCGTCGGCCGCGCCAAACCGGGCTCTCCGCACACGCGACGCGCTCAGGTGACCACCAGCGAAGACGGCGTTGTGATGGTGTCGCGCACTCACTACCTCGGTTACGCGGTTAGCGACGAAGTGCTGATCCGCGCGGGGCGTCTGAATCTACCGTTCGGTGTGCGCATTCCCGAGCACACGATGTGGGTGCGCGAGGCGACGGGCACGGACCGCGAATCCGACCAGCAGCACGGGCTCGCGATCGCCTACACCGGCGACGCGATCCGCGGTGAGATCATGGGCATTGCGGGTAACTTTCAGCTCGGACCCGATCGCTACCGCGAGCGCGGCTATTCGATGTTCGTCGAGGGCCTGTTGACCGATTCGATCGCGGCGGGGATCAGCAGCCAGCTAACGTTCGCCGAGGCGGATCTCGACTTCTTGGTCGAGGACACGACCGTCAAGCAGTCCCATGGCCTGTTCGCACGTGCGGCACTAGGACGGCCTTTCGTGCTCTTGGCAGAAGCCGACGCGTTGCTGCGCAGCAAGCGTGACGTGGGGTTGGTCGGTTTCCTTCAGTTAGACTACGAGGCGGTACAGGGACTGCATTTCGCGGCGACCGGTGAATCGCTCAAGCTGTACGGGGGTGACGTCCGGTTTGGCGGCTGGCTCACGGCGAACTGGTTCTTCTTGCCGCACCTCGACGTGCGGGTCGACGGCATCGTTCGTCAGGACAGCAACGTCGCGGTGCTGGCGCAGCTGCACGCCTACCTGTGATGGAGATGATGATGAAAGCTACGCCGATCGCCTTCGCCCTCGCGGCTATGTGTTTCGCGCAATCTGCAGCTGCGCTCCCGTCGTTCCCAGTGCGAGTCCAGGAGGTACTCGACACACCGTGCGCCCCAGAATGCACGTTGTGCCACGCGAGCACGAGCGGCGGCGGCCCAGTCGTGACGGTCTTCGGCGAGAAAGCACTAAGCGACTACAAGCTCGATGAATCCGTGGAGACCGCTCTAACGCAGATGGAGGCGGACGACGTCGACAGCGATGGCGACGGCACGCCCGATATCACCGAGCTGCGAGCGGGTGAGGATCCGAACGCTGCCGGAAATGCCCCGCTGTGCAGCGACGTCAAGTACGGCTGCGGCGCTTCGATCGCGCCCAGGCGCGCCGGGCGCGATACCAGCGCGTGGGGACTCGCCGCAGCGGTGGCAACGGCGCTGACCGTCAGCGCTGCGCGGCGGCGGCGACCGCTAACACGGCGTTAGGGATCGCGTACGCCCTCGCGCATCCGGTGGTTTGTGAACTGGGGGTGTGAAACGCGGGCGCGGGAGCCACGTCGGTTTGCGGAGTGGCCCACGGTGTGGTCAGCCGTTTGACGAAAAAAAAGCCCCGCCAATGACGGGGCTTTGCTTCACCGAGGGGTCTTCAGGTAGTGCCGCCTGAACCACCGCTTCCGCCTGAGCCACCGCTTCCGCCCGAACCCCCGCTGCCAGCTGACCCCGCGCTGCCGCCTGAGCCAGCGCTGCCAGCCGACCCCGCGCTGCCACCTGAGCCAGCGCTCCCCGCCGAGCCGCCCGAGCTCCCCGCGCTGCCGCCTGAGCCAGCGCTGCCCGCCGAGCCGCCTGAGCTCCCCGCCGAGCCGCCTGAGCCAGCGCTCCCTGCTGAGCCGCCGCTGCCTGAGCTCCCCGCCGAGCCGCCTGAGCCAGCGCTCCCTGCTGAGCCGCCGCTGCCTGCTGAGCCGCCGGTACCAGCCGAGCCTCCCATGCCGGCTGAACCGCCCGTGCCACCGGAACCAGCCATGCCAGCCGAACCAGCCATGCCGGCTGAACCCGCCATGCCGGCTGAGCCAGCCGAGCCGCCGACGCTGCTGCCGGCTGAACCACCCATCGAGGAGCCTGCGGTGCCCGCACTTCCGCCGCTGGTACTGCCCGCGGTGCCGGCCGAGCCAGCCGATCCGCCGCTGGCGCCGCCAGAACCATCATCGATCTTGCTGCGGTCGACGTCGGTGATGAGGGTACACGCTGCAGGAGCGCAAAGAGCTAAGGCGATAAGGATCGCGCTGCGGGAAACCGTCTTCATGCGCGGCAGTTTCCCCGTCCTCGCGGCGGAGCGCAAGATCTACCGCGGTCTATCCAGCACGTCGCCGTGGGGACGCTATTCTGCAGCGGCGGAACGCTCCGGCCGAGCCACGTGGCGGCTCAGGAAATCGAACGTCGCGCTCCACTTTGCGCGGGCCTCGGGGCGCCAAAACATCGCGTTGAAGCCGTGAATTTCACCTGGATGAATGGACAATTCGCATTCGACGCCCCGCTGCATGAGCACGTTACGCAGGCGCTTCGAATCGACGAGGAGGGGGTCGCGGGTGCCACACGCCAAGAAAAATGGCGGCAACGGCCGATCGGTTGGGGCTGGTTCGCCGCTCAGCACGCGCAGTGGGCTGGCGAGCGGGAACTTTGGGGCCTGCGCTCGGACCGGCCGTCCGACGTATGCGGCCGCGGCTTCGCGAATCGCTATCTTGAGGGTGCGGGGCAATCGGGGGTGATTGAACCGCTGCAGGTCGTGCATGTCGTGCAGGCCGTAGATGGGAAGTATCGCTCGCAAGTCGATGTTTCGGTCATACAGCCGGCGCGCGAACAATTCTGGGCGCTTCGAGGTGCAAGCGATGCCGAGCGCCGTCACCAGATTGGCGCCGGCGGATTCACCAGCCAGAGCGAGGCGATCGAGATCGGCACCGAAGTCGCGTCCGTTGTCGAGCACCCATTCCAGCGCTGCCGAGGCGTCTTCGATGGGGGCCGGGTAGCGATGCTTGGCGCCCATCCGATAGTTGATGTTGAACACCGTGTAGCCACGACTAGCCAACATCAACGCCATGACGCGATGGGTGTCCTTGCTGAGCACGGCGAACCCACCGCCATGGACGTACATCACTGCTGGCGAGGGGCCCGAGGAACGGGGGCGATACACATCCAGCAGGTGCGCGCGTTTGCCGCTGTCTCGGTACGGCACGTTGCGCACCAAGTCGACGCCGTAGCGGTCAGGCTGGGCTATCGGCGTCGCGTAGCCGATACGGGCCGCTGCGTGAACGATTCGATCCCAGCTACGGACGAGCATCGATCTGGAATGTAGCCCGCCTGCGCCAAGCGGACCAAGTTTCGCCGAAGAACGCGGCGCTAGCTGGGGCTGACGCCGGATAGCGAAAGGCCAAAGTAGCGGTTCTCCGGCTGAAAGAACTCGAACATCTTGAGACCGGCAGCTTCGAGGAGCTGCTGCACGCGAGCCTCGGTGAATTTGCGGCTGATCTCCGTCATCAGTGACTCGCCGGCGGCGAAGTCAACGGCCAGGCCCAGGTCGCGGACCTGAACCGATTGCGCGGCCGTGGCATCGAGATGCATCTCGATTCGAGATAATTCTGTGTTGAAAAAAGCACGGTGCGCGAAGCTGTCTAGGTCGAAGTCGGCGTTGAGGTCGCGATTGACGACCCGCAGCATGTTCTTATTGAACGCTGCGGTGATGCCTTGGGCGTCGTTATAAGCGGCGTCCAGAACGGACTTGTCCTTTACGAGGTCCGTTCCCAGCAGGAAGGTGTCGCCGTCGTGCATCTGGTCGCGCACACTCTTCAAGAACGCGACTGCGTCCGCCTGCTCGAAGTTGCCGATCGTTCCCCCCAAGAACAGAAATAGGCGCCGCTCGCTCACTGGAATGCGATCGAAATGGCGGTCGAAGTCGCCGACGACCCCGTGGATGGTCAGCCACGGATACTCTTTCAGCAGTGCTTTTGACGATAGCTCGATGGCGCTCTTGCTGACGTCGAACGGGACGTAGCGGCAGTGGTGCTTCGCTCGGCGTGCAGCGTCGAGCAGCGTGCGAGTCTTGCGCGCCATTCCGCTGCCGAGCTCAACGATGTCGGTTGGGCGGTTGCGCGCTATTAGCTGATCCGAGATCCGGCTTAGCAGTTCGTGCTCAGTCCGCGTCGGATAGTACTCGGGGGTCAAGCAGATGGCGTCGAACAGCCGGGAGCCCTCGTCGTCGTATAGGTGCTTCGGCGGAAGTCGTTTTGGGGTGGCGGTGAGTCCGCGCCGCACGTCAGCGGCGAGCGTCGAGACGGCGCCTGGTTGAATGTGCGTGTCGATTCGCAGTCGCGCCGCGTCTTGCCGCTGAGTCTGAGTTTCCATGGGTATCCTTGGGCGCCGAGCAATAGTTCGCGCCTAACCCGTGACGCGCGCTCAGGACAGCACGATGGGCGAAGCGCGCGTTCGAGCGATGTTTTAAGCACGAATCGAGACCAATTGCCAACCCGTTCCTCTAGGGATTGCCTAGGATGCGCGGATGGACGTGCATCTGGTCGACGGCACCTTTGAGCTTTTCCGCGCGCACTTTGGTGCGCCCAGTGCGCAGGATCCGACCGGGCGAGAGATCGGTGCGGTACGCGGGCTGCTTCGCAGCTTGCACGCTCTGGCTAGGCAGCCCGACGTTACTCATATCGCTGTCGCGTTCGATCACGTGATCGAATCGTTTCGAAACGAACTGTTCGATGGCTACAAGACTGGCGAGGGTATCGAGCCTCAGCTCCTTGCGCAGTTTCCGCTGGCGGAACTCGCGTCGCGTGCGCTGGGAATCGTGACGTGGCCGATGGTTGAGTTCGAGGCGGATGATGCGATGGCCGCAGCCGCGGCCCGCTTCGCGCCAGACCCGCATGTCGATCGGATCGTGCTGTGCTCGCCGGACAAGGACCTGGCCCAGTGCGTTCGAGGCGACCGCGTCGTGTGCTTCGATCGAATTCGTCGCAAACTGCTGGACGAGGATGGCGTGCGCGAGAAGTTCGGCGTCTCGCCAGAGTCGATCCCCGACTATCTGGGGCTGGTCGGGGACACGGCGGACGGGATTCCAGGCATCCCGCGTTGGGGGGCGAAGTCCGCGGCGGCAGTCCTCGCTCGGTTCAAGCACGTGGAGGCGATCCCCGCCGATCCCGCAGACTGGGGGATCAAGGTGCGCGGCGCGGCAAGACTCGCGGAAAACCTGAACGCGCAGCGTGAGGATGCGCTGCTTTATCGGCGTCTCGCGGTGCTCCGCGAGGACGTTCCGCTCAGCGAATCCCTCGACGATCTCCGCTGGACCGAACCCGATCAGGGCCTGCTAGAGCAACTCGCTGAGGAGTTAGGCGATGAACGGATCGCCCAACGGTCGCTTTAAGCCTGATTCCTGAGGGTGGATAGGCCTTGAATTTCAAAGGGATAGCCTCCCATCGTGATGTTGGGATACGGAGCAGTGGCCTGCTAGGATTGGAGCATGAAGCGAGCGTTGATTCTCGGACTTGGACTCTCGGCGCTCAGCGTAGCGTCACTAGCATCAGCTCAACAGGGCTTCGGCCAGCAGCCCGGTCCGCAGCCGGCCGCGACGACGCAGGGTGGCGGAATGTCGAGCGGAGGCCTAGCGCCGCCACCGCCTGAGGAAGAAAACCAACAGCAATCGCAAAAGACTGAGCAAGAGCTGGATCAGTCGGAGAAAGAAGACAGTGGTCGCGGGTTGGAGTTCGTTTGGCTCAACGTCGAAGGTGGTTACCAGTTCATCGACCTGCAAACGTTCAAGGCGAACGACATCGTCGACGCCGAAATCGTTCAAGAAAGCGGTTCGGGTTGGATGGTGGGCGGCGGCGCGGGTCTGCGCCTAATCTTCTTGACGTTCGGCGCCCGTTTCCGTCTGGGTAATTTCACAGACTACCAGCTATGGACGCTGAACGCCGAGCTTGGGATCCGTATCCCGCTGGGCGACCTTGAGCCGTACTTTACGCTCGGAGGTGGCTACGCCAGCATGGGAAGCTTTGGCGAGGCGAATATTGGCAACGGAATCAATACCGCGAACGTCGATATTACGGGTTACAATATCCGTGCAGGATTTGGTCTGGACTACTACCTTTCGAGTGTGTTTTCGATCGGTGCGAACCTGACGGGCGAAGTTATCGGGCTTACTCGGCCGGCGGTCAGCGCGGATGCGAACGCCAGCGGGCAGGTGGGTGGCG
>JAUIKB010000220.1 GCA_030430975.1 Polyangia bacterium | reverse complement strand
GATGGCGCCGGGGTGCGCTGAGCCGCTAAACAGCAAACTCGGGGTGACGTTGGTGCCGGCTTTCGGCATTGAAAGCACCCAGCCGCACCACGGTGCTTGACCGGTATTCGGATCGTACTCGGTACCGCTTCCGGCCACGAACAGCTGGTCGCCGCTCACCAGGAGCCGCGACCCGTACAGCGTTCGAACGCTCGGGTCGAGGCCGGTCGTCACGATGCGCGTCGCTCCGGCGAGCGTATGAGCGGTCACCAGGTTGCCAGCGCTGCTGTAGACGGTGTCGCCGTCTATGTCGAGGCCGACGCCGGACAGCCAGTTAGGATGATCGGCGCGCGCGAGAGTGGAGATATCGATGCTGGCAACGTGCGCGGCGACCGCGTCGGTCTGAAGACTGTAGAACAAGTCGGTGTTGTTGATGCCGAGCGCGATCGGAAACGGGTCGATCTCGGTTACCGAACCCGAGAAGGTAGCGAGCGTCTCCGGGGCGCCGCCAGCGAGCGGTGCCCGCTGAATGTGATAGACGACGTCCTGATTGGGAAGGAATGGACCAGCGATCCAGTAAGCGTGGGTGGCTGATAGCTTGAGCGAGTCGGTGGAACCCACATTGGCGCCGTTGGGGGACCCGAGCGGTACCTCGGCTACCTTGGTCGGCGCCCCGCCGGCGAACGGCTTTCGCCAGATCGTGTCGCCCTCGTCCGTGCGCCAGTACAGGTGAGTATCGGTTGCCGCGAGACTGTCGGGTACGCTGAACGCAGCGCCTTGCGTAGGATGCGCCGTTGCATCGGCAAACGTTCCGGGGCTACCCGCGCCGAGCGGCACTGTGTTGATCGAGCCATCCTGATTGCCGATCGAACCGGGCACCGCGTAGTACACGACGCTGTCGTGAATGATGACGTCGGCGATGTTGCTCTGTCCGACCACGCGTTTCACGACGTTCGTGTCCATAACCGTACACTCGCCTGTCGTGCCGCCGCCGCTACCAGCGGTACCTCCGCTGCCGCTCGCTCCGCCGCCGCCGCCACCACCGGCACCGCCGCGGGCACCGCTTCCGCCGCTCCCCGCTGCGGCACCGCTGCCGCCCGCAGATGTACCCCCGGCTCCGCCGCGCGCCCCGCTACCACCAGCGTTCGTGCCACCAGCGTTCGTGCCACCAGCGTTCGTGCCGCCAGCGTTGCTGCCGCCAGCGTTCGTGCCGCCGGCTCCGCCGCCCCCGGTTCCAGCACGCGCTCCGCTTCCGGAAGCGCCACCGCTGTTTGAGTTCTGGCTCCCATCACCGGTGCCGATCGGCACCTTCGAACCACATCCCCAGGTCATCATTCCAACGACACACGTCGCTGCCACCCATCGCGCTGTTTGCTTCATAGCGACTGAATGGAGTCGCGGCGCTCCAACGATCAAAAATCTTTCAATCGGGCACCGCCCGATTCGAAACGCGCGGTTTGTGGCCGGTCCGAGGGACAAGGTGACGGTGTCGTGAATGTTCAACCCCGCGCGGACAACGTTGTTACCCCGATGGATCTGCTCACGGCTCGCTGGCGAACGCTCGCCGTCGCGTGCGGCTTGCTCGTCGCCGGGACGTTCGCGTCGGTGAACGCGAGCGCCGACGAAGCGGAGTCAGTGCGCCTGAACTACATCGCGCCGTCAGTGTGTCCAAGTCGCAGCGCGTTCATCGCCGCCGTTGACGCGCGCACAGACAAGGCTCGGTTCGAACAGCACGGGCGCACCGTGACCGTCCAGATGACGAAGGCGGATGAAGGATACACCGGCGAGTTGCTCAGTGAAGTCGGTGAGCGGCGCTTCAAAGGCGCATCATGCGCGGAAGTCAGCGATGCCTTGGCGCTAGCGCTGGCGCTGTCGATCGATCCCGAAGCATCAGAGCCGCTAGCGAAGTCGGCGCCCGCTCCGGTTGCGGGTCTGGCAGGGACTCCCGCTCCGGCGCCGATTCCAGCGGCTCCGGCGCCTCTCACCGAGAGCATCCGATTCGGTCTGTCGATCGGACCTCGCTTGGCGTTGATGTCAGGCACCGCGCCGGTAACGACGCTGCCGCTCGGCGGCGTAGCGCGGCTTAGCGTTGCCGGACCGTTCGCCGGCGCGGTTCGTCTCGGCGCTGAGTACAGTCGCACCGGTTGGATCGGACCCAACTCGCGCAGCGCGGAGTTTTCGCTGTTCGCGGGCGACATCTCGCCATGCATCGTGCTGTCGGTCGCGACCCAGATCGCGGTCGATGCGTGCGCACAGTTGCAGGTCGGCTCCGTGCGGGCTGAAGGGCTCGACGTTCCGGTTCCGGCGGTCAAGCGCCGCTTCTCGGCACGGCTCGGGTCGCTACTGGCGGTGCGGATCGCTGTGGTCGAGCGTCTCGATCTCGAGTTGGGGTGGCGGTTCGCCTTTCAGCTGGTCCGCGATGAGTTCATTTTCGAGCAGCCCGAGCGCTCTGTTTTTGCAACGCCCACGTTCTCTGGGGGCGGGATGGCCGCGCTGACCGTGCGGTTGTTCTAGGCGAGAGCCAGAAAAATGATCGATTCCCTCGCCCCGCACCATCCACCTACGTTGGATGAGCCGAGAATCGAGTTGCCGAGCCGACGCGCGCCCGCTCAAAGACGCGGGACGCGCGAGGATCGGCTGCGTGACATGGTCAGCGAACACCACCGCAGCGTTTGGCTGTTCGTGCGTCGTCTGGGTGTGCATTCCGGCGATGTCGACGATGTGGTGCAAGAGGTCATTCTGGTGGCCGCGCGGAAGCTCGATCGGATCGAGCCGGGCAAGGAGAAGTCCTTCATGATGGGCACGGCATATCGAGTGGCTTCGGATACGCGTCGTCGCCGCGAGCGTCGCGGCGAGGTTTCCGATGAGGTGCTCGCCGAAACGGTCGATCCTCAGGCCGGTCCGGAAGAGATCGTGGCGCAGCGGCATACTCGAGCGGCGCTCGATCGGGTACTCGACGGTTTGCCACCGGCGATGCGGGGTGTCTTCGTGCTGTACGAGCTCGACGGACTGACGAAGGCCGAGATCGCCGACACACTGTCGCTGCCCGTCGGCACGGTGGCTTCGCGGTTGCGACGCGCGCGTGACCTATTCCTCGAACGGGCCAAGCGCGCCGAGCAGAGGAGGGCGCTGTGACCGAGCCGCGTCGTTTGATCGAGGATGCCGGGTTCGCGGGCGAGCTGCTGCGCTCAGCGGCTGCCGATGAACCGCACGCCCAGGCGTTGGGGCAGGCTCTGAAGGTGGCGGCGTCGGCGGGCGCGGCGGGTGCAGGCGTGGCGACGGGCGCTTCGATCGCGCCGGTGGCGGCTAAGAAGTCGATGACGAGCTGGCTGCTGCTGAAGTGGCTGAGTATCGGGGCGCTTGCCGGCGGCGCGACAGTCGCAACGGCGGAGGTTTGGGTGGCGGCGTTCGAACCGAGTGTTCGGCATACGGCGAGTGCTGCTCCCGCGGTGTCTGCGGCGAGCGTGGGCACGACCGAGGTGGTGGCCCCCGCCGTCTCGACCACGCCCAGGCAGACGAACGCGAGGCCTACCGCCGTGCCTGTGCCGGCCGCGCCGAGCAAGCGCAGAGACGCTGCCGCGGTAGAGGACGTGCCGGATGTCGTCGAGAACCCGCCATCGGGCTCCGGGGTGGCCGCGTTTGACCCGTTGCCCGCCTCGCGTCCGAGCTTGGCTGAGGAACAACGCGTGCTGGAACGCGCGCGTCGTTCGCTACGGCAGGGCCAGCCCGATCGCGCGCTGATGAACCTGCGCAGCTACTGGCGGATGTTTCCCAAGCCTCGGTTCGCTCAGGAGGCGAGCTTGATTCGTCTGGAGAGTCTGGTGAGCGTCGGCCGCTGCGGTGAAGCCGCAACAGAGGCGAAGCGCTTCTCAGGCGCCCACGCAAACAGCGCGCTGCGGCGAAGAGCAGAATCGGTTTTACGCTCCTGCGGTCGCTAGCCGATAGGGTATTGTGGAGGTGGAGGCCTCACGACATGCCCCAGATCATCAGTCCCATCGACGGCACCGTCGCCGGCGAGTTCGAACAGCTTTCGATGGACGCGGCGCTCGCCACGGTCCAAGCCGCAGAGGAAGCGTCGGCGGCTTGGCGACGTGTACCGCTGGCAGATCGGATCGCGGTGTGTCGCAAAGTGCTCGACGTGTTCGACGCTGACGTCGGCGACCTCGCGCTCAGCATCACCCGCATGATGGGCAAACCCGTCGGTCAGGCGCGCGGCGAAATCGTCGGCGGTCAGCGGGAACGCACCGAGTGGCTGTGCGATGCGGCGCCGCGCGCGTTGGCCGACGTGCAGCTACCGCCCAAGCCCAACTTTCGGCGCTTCATTCGGCGCGAGCCGGTCGGCGTGGTGCTCGATATCGCGGCGTGGAACTACCCGGTGATCATCGTCACCAACGTGGTGATGCCGGCGGTGCTCGCCGGCGACGCGGTGCTGATCAAACACGCCGAGCAGACCGCCCTGGTCGCGGACTGGTTCGAGAGCGCCTTCAAGGCCGCGGGGGCGCCGGCCGGACTCGTGGCGAGCCTGCACGTCGATCACGCAACGGCCAAACGGCTCATCGGGACCCAGCGCTTCGGCTATGTCTCGTTCACGGGATCCGTCCGCGGCGGACGTGAGGTGTACGCCAACGTGGCGACTCGGTCGCTGATCCCCGTCGGGATGGAGCTGGGCGGTAAAGACCCGGCCATCGTCTTCGCGGACGCGGACTTCGACCAAACCGTCGATAACATCGCGGACGGCTGTTTCTACAACGCCGGCCAATCGTGCTGCGCTGTGGAACGGATCTACGTCGAAGAGCCGCTGCTCGACCGCTTCGTCGAAGCGTTCACGGCCAAGGCTCACGCGCTGGTCGTCGGCGATCCCCGGCAAGCGGGCGTGGCGATGGGTCCGCTCGTGAACGCCGCCGCGGCGCGTCGCGTGCGTGAGCAGATCGAGCAAGCGGTGTCGGGCGGCGCGCGGATGACGACCGACGCGACCCGCTTTCGGCTGCCTGACGGCGACACCTACGTGGCGCCGACGGTCCTCATCGGGGCGAATCCGGACGCGTCGATCGTCAAAGACGAAACCTTCGGACCGGCGATTGCGATCCTGCCGTTCCGCGACCAGGCCGACGCGATCGCGCAGGCGAACGATTCCGCCTACGGATTGACCGCGTCGGTTTGGACAGCGGACGCGGACCGCGGCCTCACGGTCGCCGAGCAGCTCGAGGCCGGCACCGTCTTCCAGAACCGCTGCGACTATCTCGACCCGGCGCTGGCGTGGACGGGCGTCAAGGACTCGGGGTTCGGTTGCTCGCTTTCGGAGCAATCCTTCCTGTCCGTGACGCGCCCGAAGAGCTTTCATCTCCGTCAGGCATGGTGAGGCGACTGCGTGCGCTGACCGTCGTCGCGTTCGCGTTCTGCGGCGCGTGCATCATGCCGGAGGAAGACGAGTCGTTGCCGGGCGGTACCCCGCAGTGCTCCGGCAACGTCACGGATACGCAGTGCACCTGGAGCTGCCGAACGTCGGCGGGTCCGTTTGCGAGCCGCTGCACCCGCGGGCCGGGTGGGCTCACCTGCTCGTGCATCGAGGGCAAGAACACCGGCACATCGTTTCAGGCTTCCGGCGACTGCACCGGGCAAGACTACAAGCGCGAAACCGAAGCAGCCTGTCGTTGAGCGGCTAGCCGGAAGGCTGCGCGTCGATGGTCATCCAGTCTTTGTGTTCGGGCTGATCGCTGGCGGCGCGCCAGTGTTTCGCTAGCTCCTTGATCGACTTCACCTTGCCGCTGCGTAGCCACGCCTGGTAGTTCGCGCCGGTTTGCGTGATGTAGCGGTAGTAGTCGCGGTCACGCGGCTTGGTATGCAGCACGACCCCGCGCTCGGCATACGGCAGCGCCAGCATGTTCGTCTTGAACGCGCCGTGCTCGTAGTCGAAATAGTCCTGCGTGTTGGAGAGATACAACAGTCCGACCTGCAGTCCGTGCGCCTTGGCGACTCGGGCGACTCCCTGCACGGCGCTCGACTTGGTCAGGTCGCCGCGGATGCACAGTACGCGGTCCGTGCGCCATAGCTTCGCCACGTGGTCGTACTGCTTCGCATCGTTGAGGAACATCGGAGCGCCGCGCCCCGGGAAGCGGGCGGCGAGTTTCTTCAGCCGTGCTTCTACGTCGGCGCGCGCGTAGTCGTACACCTTCGTGAGCCGAAGCTGGTCGCTCCGTTTCGGCCAGCGCGCGCGGATCTTTTCCAGCGTCGGCTTGCGCTTCTTGAACTCCCAAGCCGCCAGGAACTCCTCTGGGGTTTTCGCCTCACGGAAAAACATCCCATAGATTCGGTTCAGGTCGACGATCCACTGATCGAAATCGAGCAGCACCAATACTTCCGGACGTGACCAGCCGGCGAACACGTAGTTCTGCTCGGCGCCCACCCCGATCTGGATACCGCCCAGATCCGTGAGGGCCCGCTTCAACAGATGATGCTGACTCTCATTGGACGTCACGTAATGGCGCCCCCGCGTCACCTGCGGCGGAGCCGGGTCCGGCGCGATGCCGTCGAGATCCCGACGCAGCGCCTGCGGAATCGGCGCCAGCGCCGTGGCGACCTGCGGCGTCGGTTTCGGTTCGGGCGGCGCGGTCGGGGCCGGCTCGGCGGCGGGCGACGCCGTTTCCACCGCCTCGGCGGTTTCGCCCTGCGGCGTGGTGACCGGCGTCGGGGCCTCGGCGGGCGGAGCCGCGCTGCATCCGAGAAGCGGCAAACGAAACGCGCTGATCACCGCCAACGTGGCGACGGTACGAAGAGGTCGGAGGCTCATTGAAACGCCACCGTACGTAGCCTCGCGCGATCCGACCAACTTCCGGATCGGTCACAAAGTCGGCGGACCCCGCGCTGGTTGCTACACTTGTGTAGTGCAGCGGCGCTCCACTTCAGTAACCGGCACGGCGGCGCTGATGGCCGTGGCGCTCGCCGCGGCGGTATTCACGCATGAAGCAGCGCTGCGTGCGGACAAGCCGGCCGCGAAGCCAGCCAGCACCACGCCGCCTGCCGCCTGCCGCAAGCTGCCCGCGCTCGGCTGCGTGCCGGGCGGCTATTTTCTGCGCGGCACCGCCAAGGGCATGTGGCGTAATCAACGACCGCAACAGCGCGTCTGGGTCGATACGTTCTACATGGACCAGACCGAAGTCACCGTGCGTGCATACGAGGCGTGCGTGAGAGCGGGCAAATGCAAACCGGCCCGAACCGTGTACGACGACTTCAGCCGGCCACTGCAGCCGAAGGTCGGCGTCAGCTGGTTCGCCGCCAAGGCGTTCTGCGAAGCCAACGGAAAACACCTCCCCACCGAAGCAGAGTGGGAGAAGGCGGCGCGCGGCACCGACGGTCGGGTTTATCCGTGGGGCGACACCAAGGCGACCTGCAAAGAGGCCGTCATCAAGGACCGCCGTGGCCGCAGCTGCGGCGTCAAGAAGGAAGGTGGCCAGGCGAACAAGGGCCGCACGTTCGAAGTCCGGTCACGCAAACCCAATCAGTTCGGTCTGTACGATATGAGCGGCAACGCCTGGGAGTGGACCGCCGACTGGTACACGAGCAGCTACGCCAAATGCGGTGCCGCGTGCAGCAAGCCCAACCCTCGCGGTCCCTGCGACGGAGCCGAAAAGTGCCCGGGCCGCTACTACCGAGTCGTGCGCGGCGGCTCCTGGTACTATGACGCCGACCAGGCGACGACGACCTACCGCAATCGCCACTACCCTAAGAACAAGCCCTACCATCACTACGGCTTCCGCTGCGCCGCATCCACCAGCGAAGCGACGGCGCTCCACCCCAAGCGTTGAGCTGGTGCCTCCCCGCGGTCCGGCGGCGCGGCATTAATTACAGCAGGGTAATTAAAGTGTGCGGCCGTCGCGCCGGCGGCCTGCCCCCTCCCGACCCGGGCTCCGGTCCGTGCCAACCTCCGGAAACCGATAGCAACTAACCGAGCCTCGATTGTCCCGCACCCTCGCGCGGGTGGTGGGGGCACGTCCGGCGGCGGTCGTCGGGTCAGCAAGCCGTGCGGCGACGGGCGGATCCGACGGTCGGGACTAGACCCGACTTGCGCCAACCAGGGGCCGCGGGTTCGCTCCC
>JAUIKB010000219.1 GCA_030430975.1 Polyangia bacterium | reverse complement strand
CCGATCGCCAAAACGCAAAGACACCCAGGTGGGCTCGGTGCCAGAAGACGAGTCCACGACCGCCTCCGCATAGCCGGTTGCGATCAAACCAAGCGCCTTTTCGCCGTTAACCTCGACCGGAACGACCAGGGATGTGGCATTAACGCGTGGCATTTCCGAAACGGCGAGCAGACCACCGCTCATCGCGAACGGCGTTCGTCCAGCGCCGCGACGCGCGAGCTTCGCCACCGCTTGAGCCCATGGGTCGCGAACGTTGGGATCGCCGTTGAGAAGCTCCAGCTCGTCCGCCGCCTGATCGATCTTACCGGAGTACCAAAGCGCTCGTCCGCGCAGCGCTCGCGCATCGCTCGAGTCCACGCCCTTCAGCACGCGGATCGCCTGCGCGTAGTTCAGCTGCGCCAGCGCCACGCGCGCTGCCAAGATGCGTACTTCCTCCTGATCCGGCACCAGCTTCAAGGCGTTGTCGATCGAGCGCTCGGCGTCTTCGACATCAGCGTGCCGGTAGCTATCCTGCGCGCGCTTGAACCACTTTTTCGCCATGGGCGGCCACTCGGCAGCCGCAGGAGCCGCGACCGGTCCACAACCGGCGGTGACACTTGCAACGCCAGCGAGCACTGCCGCGCAGACAGCGGCCGTCTTAAGAGGGGAAAGCATGAGCAAGCGGGAGATACCTGATTCGGCGACTCAGGTCGAGCCGCCCCGCAAAGCCGGGTAGCGCTGGAGCGAGGAATTGGGCGACCTCCGGCGATTCGACGCGCAATCGATCGACGCCAGATTCTCTCGCCCGCCAGTTTTATGAATCTTTTCGAGAACTTACAAGTGCTCGCACCGCGTGCTACAGTTCGCTGGTGCCAGTGGGCGAGGTTCGAC
Source organism: Polyangia bacterium (assembly GCA_030430975.1). Classification (GTDB taxonomy): domain Bacteria; phylum Myxococcota_A; class Polyangia; order Polyangiales; family Polyangiaceae; genus JAUIKB01. Next base: position 7,210 of record JAUIKB010000219.1, on the reverse strand, counting down.
GCGAAGCTCCAACTCAGCGACGGGAAGTGCTGAACCTGCCGGTATTGGTGTTGAATCGCAACTACGCGCCGGTGTGCCTCACATCATGTCGTCGGGCGGTTACGTTGCTGTATAGCGGGATCGCTCGTGCACTGGACACCGAGGGCGAGACGCACGACTTCGACGACTGGCGTTCATTGCCGGTCGGACAGCGCGACGACGTCATCCCATTAGTAGAAGGCGCCACGCTCCGCGTTCCGCGGGTGCTGCTCCTGCGGCGCTACGACCGCACCCCGATGGCAGCCGTGCGGCTCACTCGGAAGAACCTGCTGATTCGGGACGACTACCAGTGCCAATACTGCGCCAAGCGACCAGGCGTTCGGGAACTGAACGTGGATCACGTGCTTCCTAAGAGCCGCAGCGGTGCGGATTCCTGGGAGAACCTGGTGATCTCCTGCCGCCCCTGCAACCTCCGCAAAGGCCAACGCACGCCAGAGGAAGCCAGCATGCGGCTGTTGCGCGCTCCGCGTCGACCACACTGGTCGACCACCAAGCACATTCTACTGAGCCAGCGCGAGCCGTACTCAGAGTGGGAACCGTTCTTACAGGCGGGATAGCAGACTGGTATGGTCGCGCGATGCGCGCCTGTGTGTACACCAACCTAGCGGCTGGGACTGCTCTAGCCATCGTCATGATGTTTGCCGGCTGCGGCGGAAGCGCTTCGGCCCCCCCCAACGATCCGACGGACGGACAGGGCAACGTCCAGCGCGATCCAGCCCCGCCCGGTGATACGGCCGACTCCCCGGACAACGGAGCTGAACCGATCGACGATCCCGGTGGCGACGAACCGCCGGCGGACGACGATGACGACGATGACGACGATGACGACGATGACGACGGCGCTGAGGATACCCGGACCATCGAATCCATTCAGAAAATCGTCGTCGCCAACCGCGACCCGGTCCGCAAGTGCTATGAGCGAGTTCTCAAGGAGCTCCCCGGCCTCAAGGGCGAGATGACGATCACGTTCATCGTCAATCCGAAGGGCAAAGTCAAAGAGGCGTATCTGAACAAGGACCGGAGCAATATCTTCGCGCCGACCCTCGTCGAGTGCGCCGTCAAGGTCCTCAAAGGGCTTCAGTTCCCAGCATCTTCTAAGGGCATGGAGTCGAAGATCAACTACCCGTACAACTTCAAGCCGTAAGCACCAGGTCGTTACTCATGACCGAATACCGTAGCTCGCTCTACTCAACCCCCGAGGGCGACGCCTATCTCGACCTATTGAGTCGAACACGGCAGCTACGCGCCGAGCAGCGAGCGGACAGGGACCGCTGGTTTAGCGCGCTCCCGCTCGAGACGAAGGACGATCTGCTCTTCGAACTCGAGGTCCTGCTGAAGAGCGCTGCGTGCTTCAGCAATCCACGCAACCACACGGGACCAGCCAGACGCACGCCGGTCGTCGCCCAGGACTTTCGCGACGCCACAATCATCTTTCGGGACGGCCTCGGGCGGTGCGTCGAACTGATTCGCCAACTGCTCGGCCCCCGTGATCGCGCGCTGGTCTTTCAGCGCTACTTGGAGACGGTCGTCCCCGAGGACAGTATTCGCCAGCAGCTCGTCCGCCAGGCCGACAACCAGGTCACGCCAGAGCACTCATTGGTCGCCCTGCGAGCGTCTGCCACCAGTACTCTTGAAGTGCTCGAGGGCACCCTCCGCGCCGGCCGAGTGCCGTTTCGGCTCTTCTACGCGCTGTTGCGCATCGTCCAGCGCGACGTGAGTCGCAACGTGTTCTTCAATCCGCTCACGGCGTTGGAGTTTCGACCAGAGTTCGACCGCATCAAGTCGGCCCAGGTTCTCGAGCTGATCCGCGGGGTTCCTGGTGAGGAGGCCCATCGGCTCGTCGCGCTGACGTTTCTCTCGCTGTTTCGCATGCTCCGCTACCTGCGACTCCTCAACCGCGTGTCTGTGGAGCCCGGAAAGCGCCGGCGATCGCTGCTGCGCGCTCACCTCGTCCTCAGCGTGCTGCGCTCCGATGGCCGCGCGCTGAGCGACTACCTCAGACAACGCGCGGGGGTGCAGCTAGCCGAGAGCTACCAGCGCGATGTGTTCCTCGTCCCGGCGAGCGAAGTTCGCTTGAGAGCCGGTGCGCTTCGCGCCTCCGGCCATCGACTGCTCGGTGTGAAGAGCGCGCTCGAGGGCATCGCGGGCAACCTGAAGCTGGAGATGCGTCGCGCCTTCCAACACGACCTTCCGCCGCCGGGCACGAACGTTCCCGACCATCAGCTGCGGCTGGCGATTCAGAGCGCGATCGCGAACCTCCGGCCAGCGATTCGCGGAGCCATCCTGTTCCTCGGCAAGGCGCTCGGCGTCAGCCTCGAGGAAGGCGGCGTCTTCGACGACCTCGCCGCTCGCCGCGAGTCCAGCGAACGCCTGCGTCGTGACGTGTGGATGTTCGCTCAGATCGTGCGCGCATTTTCCACGAAGGCACAGCACTCGCCGACCGAAGATCGCTGGTCGCCCGTATACAACTTTCAGTATGTGCGCGAGTTCTTGTCTTACTTCCGCGCCATGGGCTATCCGCTACTGCGCGCTTCGGACTATCCGCGCTTCGACGCGTTCATGGCCGCGATGGGACGCTTACAGGAAACCGACTTGGTCGACCCCACGCATCTCGAACAGGCGATCGACGAGTGCATGGCCTTTCACGGCTTTCTACTGCAGCTCTTCGACGACATCTCCAAACGTCAGGTACTGGAGGGCGTACCCTTCGACCGGCGTGCGGCCGCGAGCGCGCTGCGTCTGTATCTGGGTGAATAGCCGATCGCGTTCAACCCTCGCCCGCCCTGCCCTCGAGGACTCGTGACAGGGCCGCGCGGCCTCGGGGTTGCCCCCGCTCTGCTATGTCAACCATCCTTCCCTGGAGCGCGCTTCGCGCGGAGGGTGAATAGCCGATCGCGTTCAACCCTCGTCCGCCCTGAGTGAGAGTTCCGCCTCTCGCGCGCGAGACGAGCCTGTAAGGCGTAGTGCCCACAGATCCTTCCCGCGTGGGAAATTTGGCGGAACCACAAACGGCGAACGAGCCGGGCTTACGCCCCGCTCGTTCCGGACATGCAGCAGCTATGCCGCACTCGCACCCTCGGGTTTGAACAACATGCCCCAGCACCTTGAATAAGGTGACACCTCAAAGAGGACCAATCAGGTTGGTCACTCCACGCAGCCGTTCCCGCTAGGGACCGGCGACGAGCTTCGGCCCAATGGATCCCGAGTGACCGCTGGTCATTCGGGTTGGGCTACGCGATCAGCTCCGGTGATGGAGGCCGCCCGGTGCGTGACCTAGGCCCCCGCGAGGGGGTCCCGGGACCGACACCGAGCGATCGATCGCGCCGTCAGATGCTCACTTCTTCTTTGCGCGGCGCTTGGTCGCCTTCTTGGCGACCTTCTTCTTGGCGACCTTCTTCTTGGCGGCCTTCTTCTTGGTGGCCTTCTTCTTGGCGACCTTCTTCTTGGCCACCTTCTTCTTGGCTACCTTCTTCTTGGCTACCTTCTTCTTGGCGACCTTCTTCTTGGTCGCCTTCTTCTTGGTCGCCTTCTTCTTGGCTACCTTTTTCTTGCCCGCTTTCTTAGCGGGGGCCTTGCTGGCTGCCTTGCGGCGGGTCTTGGTCTTGGTCTTTTTTGCGGCCATTTCGATGCCTCCTACCTCGAAAAGAGGGATCGGCTACCTGCCCATCCCGAAGGTATGTTGCACGACGTATATTGCCACCTATTGTGATGTGTCAACGAAAAACTTTCATGGGTGGGTCGCAACGTACCCGTTTGGCCGGCCCGTAACTCTGCAAAAAGGTCAAGGGGAGCGCTTGTTTAGTGTCCGCGCCAGTTCCGCCGCGCGCCCCCAATAAATCCCGGGAATTTGCACTGCTGCCGCGAAAACCTCAAATAACACAACACCTTGACGACACTGATGAGCGGACGTACGGGCTTGTCACAACCCGCTTCTGAGCGCGTGAAGTAACTATGAAAGAAGAACACACCCAAGCCCGCCGCGGCCGTCAGCTCTGGACGCGCGCTATCCCAATTATTTTGTCGGCGACCATGCTCAGCGCGTGTGGTTACTCGCAAGAGGAGTGGGATCAGAAGACTCGCGAGAACGAAACGCTGCGCAATCAGCTCGAGGCGCAACGCCAAGCCTACAAGAAGGCCGAGCAAGACCACGCTGACGCCGTTGCGGAGGTCGAGGCACTGAAGAAGAAGCTCCGTGAGCGGGGTCTCAATGTGGAAAATCTGACGGCGAACCTTCAACAGCAAAAGATTGCGATGAAGGAGTATCAGAGCCGACTTGCGCAGCTTGACGAGATCCGCAAACGCTTCCAGCGCCTGCGCGACAAGCTGGAAAAGCTGACCAAGCTTGGCCTCAAGATCGCTGTCCGCGACAACCGCATGGTGATTCAGCTCCCCGGCGACGTGCTGTTCGACTCGGGCAAAGACAAGCTCAAGCCGGAGGGCATCAGCATCCTCGGCGAGATCGCCAAGGTGATCAACAACGACCCGGACCTCAAGAGCCGCCACTTTCAGGTAGCCGGTCACACCGACTCCAAGCCACTGAAGGGCGGACCGTTCAAGGACAACTGGGGCCTCTCGGCGATGCGCGCACGGTCCGTAGTCCTCTACCTGACCGACGCAAGCGACAAGGGCGCCGGCTTGGACAAGGATAAGTGGAGCGCTGCTGGGTACGCCGACACCGACCCGGTTGCGAAGAACGACACGGACGAAAGTCGCGCGAAGAACCGTCGAGTCGAACTCGTCGTGCTACCGAACGTTGAAGAGATGCTGAATCTCAATCAGTTCAAGTAGCGTTTCGCAGGGCATTCACGGGCAATTTGGGCATGCGAGTCGCCGCGATCGACATAGGCACTAACTCCGTCCTACTCCTAATTGCCGAACAGCGTGACGGAGCGCTGGTAGCGATCCACGACCTGGCGACGATCACTCGGCTGGGGCGTGGAGTTGATAGCGCCGGACGCCTCGACCCGGCCGCGATCGAACGCACGCTCGACTGTCTAAGAGACTACGCCGACAAGATCAAAGCCGCCGATGTGACAACCATCGACGCCGTCGGCACCAGCGCCCTGCGCGACGCTGGAGCTTCGAGCAACTTCGTTGACTCTGCCGAGGAACTGCTTGGTGCGCGTCCGAGAGTGATCTCGGGAGAAGACGAGGCAGAGCTGACTTTCGCGGGTGCGCTCTCGAATCTAGACGTCGAGCGTCCCGTGATTGTATTCGACGTCGGTGGCGGCAGCACCGAGGTCATCCGAGGCTCAGACTCTGGAATCGAATTCCGCACGAGCTTGGATGTGGGCGCGGTGCGACTCACCGAGCGCTTCTTCGGCGGCATGGACCGACCTCACGCCGAGGCCCTGGAAAACATGTCGCAGTTCCTTGATGCGCAGCTTGCGACGCTACCAGCGGACTGTAGCGGTACCGGAGGTGTCGTCGGCGTCGCCGGCACCGTCACGACTCTTTACGCAATCCATACGGAAATGCGGGAGTACGATTCGGCCGCTGTACATGGCGCCACGCTGACGCATGCGCAAATTGTGGAGCTTCGCGACCGCCTCGCGACTCTGACCATCGACGAGCGCAAACAACTGCCGGGACTCGCCCCTCAGCGGGCGGACGTCATCGTCGCCGGGGCAACGATCGTCGAACGGGTGCTGGCTCGCCTCGACGCCACCCAGCTGACCGTGTCCGACCGGGGCGTCCGCTGGGGCGTGGCTGAACAACTGACCCAAACCCGGAACATCTGAGCAGCGTCCGGTCGCTACCGGGGGTATCCGGCGCGGGGAAGCCGATAAACCGCGCGGGAATAACGGCTTTGCCGCAGAAAAACCGCTGGTCCTTGCTCAGTTCGACGCCATGTGTCAAATTTCTTGACGGATTGAGGCGTGGTGACTACTGTGCCGCGCCTGGCGGGGTCTAACTCTGGTCTCGCCTCATCGGTCAACAGACACGATCCAAGCGTTTTGCAGTCAACTGGTTCTCAGTACGTGGTCTCACGTCCTGTCCAGCGCTGCGAAGGTTCGGACCCCGAATTTGAATCGCCCGATGACTGCGCTTTGTGGGTTCTACCAGCACGCTGGCATGAACTCGCACTTCGGTCCAGATCGAATGGGGCGCGATTGCTTTTTTTAGGAATGAAGGACTTAGCCCGCTCGTTTGACAGTTCGAGAGCGTAGCTGGCCGTAGCTTAAGGCAATTCCAGTACCGCCGAGCGCAGTAGCGCCGCGGTGCCGGTCCACTAAGGAGACATCATGCAGGCAAGCCCGGAAGTTGAATTCAAAGTTGGCGACAAGGCGGTTTATCCGGCACAGGGCGTAGCTGAGGTTATCAGCATCGACGAGAAGGACATCGCTGGATCGCGTCAACGCTTCTACGTGCTCCGCATTCTCGACACAGACCGCAAGATCATGGTCCCCGTTTCGAACGCGAACGCTGTCGGCCTCCGACAGGTGATCAGCGAGCAAGAGATCCGCGAAATCTTCGATATTCTCAAAGAGCGCACGATCGGTTTCGACACCCAAACGTGGAACCGCCGCTATCGCGGCTTCATGGACAAGATCAAGACTGGCTCTATCTACGACGTAGCCGAAGTCTTGCGCGACCTCTACCGACTCAAAGCGAACAAGCAGCTTTCGTTCGGTGAGCGCCGTATGCTCGACACCGCACGCACGCTGATCGTCAAAGAGATCGCGATCGCGCGCAAGCAAACCGAAGAAGACGTCAAGACCGAAATCGAGTCGATCTTCTTTTCAAACTAGAAAAGACTCTCGGGTCATCGACCTGACGAGGTAAGCGGAGCGCACTAGTGCGCTCCGTTTCGTTTTGTAGCCCTGTGGTATCCGCCGCTGGGCATTTCCGGCTGCAACGCGAATGCTAGGCACCGCCGTCGGGGCGCTTCTGAACCGGCGGCAGAGGCGGAAGCTTCATGACGATTCGCCACTTGCCGCCCTGCTTGACGCACGGAACGCGTCGGCGCTGGCCGGGCGCCGCGCCGGTCACGGTGACAACAGCCCGATCACCATCGACCTGGGCGGTGTACGTCTTCGGCTTGAACTCCAAATACGCCCGCGACGGAGCGATCATCTCCTCGGGTTTGACCCGGCGGCCCGTCACGGCCGTCGCGCGCTTTGCCCGCTCGGTCAGATTCGTCTTCACTTCGTCAGAAAGCAGTTCGTAA
>JAUIKB010001185.1 GCA_030430975.1 Polyangia bacterium | reverse complement strand
TGCGGTGCCGCTCCGCTTGGGGACACCGTCGGCGTCGAGCTGTAGCAGTCCCCCGGCCTCCGGCTTGTCGAGGAACAACGGCACGGTCATGCGCCCTTCGATCCGCACGGCAATATTCTCGTCGACATCCGTCTGGACATCGTCGAGCGTGTACTTTGGGCCGGACGTTCCAACTTCGCTTAGCGCCTGATCACGCATAGCGATCAGCCGACCGGTGTTGTTCTCACGGCTCGCCGTCGTGAAGTCCCAGGCGAGCTGCAGCGTGTCCCGAGCTACCCCCGCCTTGTCTAGCGCGGCGAACAGTGCCTCGAAGTGTTCACGCCGCGGCTCAACGCTCGGTTCGTCGCTGGGCATGTTGTCGCGCAGCGCCGCAAACGCTGGGCTGGGCGCCAGTTCCGCTCCCTGAGCGTCGACGACACCGCGCACCGCCGCGATGTAACGCGCGCCGTCCTGCAAACGCGTCACCGGTCGGATCATTAACGCGCTCTCGGCGGCGTCCGCCGTAACGTCCAACTCAGCAAAGTGCGGGACGCGCTCGCCCGACTCGGCATTGATGATGACGGTCGGACTGGACGCCTCGAGCGATCGTTCGATCGTCACCGGGCTCGGAAAGCCGGTTGTCGTCGCTCCTGGCAGATGAGCAAGCAGGGCCGACCCAGCCGAAAAGCCGTCCGACTGATTGAATACCGATGCTGTGGTCACGCCACCACTGGTGCTCACGGGCAGGGTCACGTCCCGAAGCGCGACCCGTTTGCCGGTCGGTGCGCTCGGGTCGTCCACGGCAAAGAAGTCGGAAGGAAACGGAAAGCCGCAGTAGGAAGGAACCAAGGGGTCGCAGTCGAAGACTTGGGCGGTCCCGCCAGAGCCGGCGCTGGATGAACCCGCAACGGCGCCCGTGCCTGCCGATCCAGACGAGCCTGCCGATCCAGATGAGCCTCCCGCGCCGGCTACGCCACCATCCCCCCCCGCACCTATCGCGCCTGACGGTTCATCGGTGCCGCACGCCCCGGCCAAAATCGTGCTGACCACGGCGATGCCCGCCACCAAGCCTTTGACGCGTCTGCTCCTCGACGTACTTTCCATCGCTCACTAGCATGCCACACGCCCGCCGGCGCCGCGCAGAATCGCTCGCTTCGGCGTCCAGCCCCGCCAATACGGAGGTTCGCTAGCCGCCGTTGGCCTCGCTGACCTGCTCGTTCAGCGTCCACATGTCGTAGAGGATCCCCAGGCCAAGGACTCCACCGGTACATAGGTAGAGGATGCCGGTTAGCAACTTACCCATATAGAATCTATGAATCCCGAACGCTCCTAGAAACGTCAGGAGAATCCAGCCCAGCGTGTACGAAACATCGCCGTCGCGGTACCGCTTGCCGGCTGACGTGGCCATCCCCGGAATCAAGAAGAGGTCGATGAACCAGCCAACGCCCAGAAGTCCACCCGTGAAGAACCAGATGGTACCCGTAATAGGTCTGCCGAAATAGAACCGATGCGCACCCAGAAACCCAAAGATCCA
>JAUIKB010000218.1 GCA_030430975.1 Polyangia bacterium | reverse complement strand
GTTGTACAGGAACTCGCGATGCGCCCGCGCGGCTTGGTGCTCGTGACGGGCCCCACCGGGTCAGGAAAGAGCACCACGCTCGCTTCGGTCATCGACAAGATCAACAGCGAGTCGCGCCAGCACATCCTGACGATCGAAGATCCGATCGAGTACTTGCACCCGCATAAGCGCTGTATCGTGAACCAGCGCGAAGTCGGCAGCGACACCTCCACCTTCAAAGGCGCGCTGAAGTACGTACTGCGACAGGATCCGGACGTCGTGCTCGTCGGCGAGATGCGCGACTTGGAAACGATCGAGGCGGCGCTGACGATCGCGGAAACCGGTCACCTGGTGTTCGCAACACTTCACACGAACTCCGCTCTGCAGAGCATCAACCGCGTTATCGACGTGTTCCCGCCGCATCAGCAGGCGCAAGTCAGAGCTCAACTGTCGTTCGTTCTCGAAGGCGTCATCAGCCAGCTGCTGTTGCCGCGGGCGGGCGCTCCGGGCCGCGTACTCGCGTTAGAGGTGATGATCCCCAACCCCGCGATTCGCAACTTGATACGCGAAGACAAGGTGCACCAGATCTACTCGCAGATGCAGGTTGGCCAGTCGAAATACGGCATGCAGACCCTGAATCAGTCGCTCTATTCGCTCTACGCTCGTCGCATGATCTCGCTCGAAGAAGCGATGGGTCGCTCGAACGACCCAGATGAACTCCACATGATGATCGAGGGTCAGGCAACCGACGCGGCCGTTATCCAGCAGCAGCGCATTGCTAACCGGGAGGCGAATCGATAGCCTGCGCTGGCCCAACCCGATGCGGACTCCACCGCTTCGCGGGCGCCCCTCACACGCCGGGGGGCGGAGACCTACTATGAAGATGTTTCGACTAGGATTCCTTTTCAGCGCATGCTGCGCCAGTCAGCTACTGCTGGCGCCGGGCGCCGCGGCCCACCCGAGCGCGCCAGAGGCCCCGCCACCGCTAGAACGCTGGTACGACGCTTTCGAATTCGGCGCCTTCGCCGATGCCTACGCGAGCGTGAACTACAACTTCCCCAAGCCACACACGGGGACCAACGGGCGCACCCGGACCTCCGATACGAGCAACGGCTTGGCGCTGCGCTGGCTAGGGCTCGACATTCACTACCCGGCGCAGCCGGTCGGGGGCACCATCAACTTGCGCTTCGGTCCGGCAGTCGTCGCGTATGGCGGCACCGACACGGCACACAACCTCGAGTATGTGCGGGAGGCGTTCGCGACGTGGAAACCCGGCGGGCAGGACGGATTCCTCACCTTGGACTTCGGCAAGTTCCAGACCATCTACGGCTGGGAGAGCACCGACTCCCAGCCCAACATGAACTACACGGTCGGCTACATCCCGGCCATCCAGCCGTTTTTCCACACGGGTCTCCGCGCCGGACTCAAGCTTTCCGACCACTTCGCGCTCACAGCGCTGATCGTGAACGGTTGGGACAACAGCGTGGACAACAACGTCGGCAAGTCGTTCGGGCTGCAGCTCGGGTGGCGGCCATCCGACAAGTTCAACGCGACGCTTGGTTACCTCGGAGGACCCGAGCAATCCGACTCGGTAACGGTCAACTGTGCAGCAGGCACGGCGTACGACCCGGCGCAAGCCGGCTGCGCGGCCTCACCTGGCGTCGATGCCAGTGAGTACGAAGTGGATCGGGGCGGCGCCAACGAGTTCGAGGCCTGGCGGCACCTGGTTGACTTCGTTGCGACGTGGCAGGCTACCGACCGCTTCAACATGGTTCTCAACGGCGACTTCATCGCCGAAGGAGTGCGCGACGGCACCGTCGTCACCGACGTCAAGAACCAGACCGTGATGACCGCGAGTTTGGGTGCACGGTACCAGCTGACCGAAGTCTGGGCCTTAGCGGCGCGTGGCGAATACGCCGCGCACTCCGGCGACGAGATCAAGACGTCGGGTAGCTACCCGCTCGGCACTCGCGGGCTGTCGGTCGCGACAGGCACGTTCACCATCGAGGCGATGCCGACCGAGAACCTCATTCTCCGACTGGATACCCGCGGCGACTTCGCTTTGGCCGCCGACAACGACGACGAGAAAGAGATCTTCCAAAAAGACTTGCGCGACACGTCCAGCACGCTGTTCACATCGACACTCGGCGTGATCGTCACGACCAACTGAGCCTCAAGGGCTCGGGCGCCGTCGAAGCACGCCGCGCGAGCGGTACGACTCAGAATCGAAACACGGTCGACCAACAGCCGAAACAAAGGGCACGCAGTTTGGAAGTCTGTAGACGCCCGTAGACGAAACCCGACCGGCCGCAGCGACGAAACACTGCGTTCGTACGCTGCGAGCCATGTGTGCAGCACGAACACGAACCCTCTTCTCCTGCGGCGGCATCGTCGCTACCGCGTTGGCCGCGTCACCGGTTTGCGCACAGCCCAGCGCCCCCGAACCGCCACCGCCGGTCGCGCCTTGGTACGAGAACTTCGAATTTGGTGCGTTCGCCGACGGCTACGCAGGCCTCAATTACAACCTGCCGAAGCCACAGTCCGGGTCGAACGGTCCCACTCGCAGCTCGGATATCACCAACGGGTTCGCCCTACACTGGGTCGGTCTCGACATGTCCCACTCGGTCGACAGCGTCGGCGCCACAGTCGGGCTCAGATTCGGACCAGCCGTGACGGCTTACTCGGGCCCGGACAACGAGACGGCACTGCAGAACGTCAAGCAAGCATACGCCACATGGAAGCCCAGCTCTTTCGGCGGCCGGTTTTCGCTCGACTTCGGCAAGTTCGACACGATCTATGGAGCCGAAGCATTCGACACCCAGAACAACATCAATTACACCGTGGGCGTCGTTCCATCGCTCGTTCAGCCGTTTTTCCACACTGGACTACGCATGGGTATCGAGCTGAGCGAGTCAGCGCAGCTCACCGTGCTCGCCGTTAACGGCTGGAACAACAGCGTCGACAACAACGCTGGCAAGTCGTTTGGACTTCAGCTCCAGTTTCAGCCCATCGACAACCTCGGCGTTACGCTCGGCTACCTCGGCGGTCCGGAGCAAGACGACTCATTGACCGCGTCATGCCCAGACGAAACTGCGTATGACCGGAACACGGGCGGTTGTGGGAACGCGCCAGGTGCGACCGCGGCCGACTACACCATCGATCGAGGCGGGGCCAATGAGTTCGAAGCGTGGCGTCATCTCATCGACGTGGTGGTCACGTGGGATCCCGCCGATCGGCTCACCCTATTCTTTAACGGCGATCTGGTGACCGAGGGTGTTCGCGTCGGAACGGTCGACACGCAAGTGCTCACTCAAACCGTGTTCGGAGGCAGCCTCGGGGCCCGATATCAGCTCACCGACGTCTGGGCGGTAGCCGCGCGAGGCGAATACGCCAAACACGACGGCGATGGCGTCGTCAGCTATCTGCTCGGTGCGGCGAGCGCGTCATTCGCGACCGCAACGGCGACGGTCGAAGCAGCGATCGGCGACCACCTGATCATGAAGCTGGACACCCGGGCGGATGTCGCCTTCGCCCTCGACGCGGGTGGCGATGCCCACGAAGTGTTTCAGAAGGACGCGCGCGACACCTCGGCCACGATGTTCACGTCAACGCTCGGCGTTGTAGTGAAGACGAACTAACGTTCGGCGCTCCTGGGCCGGCTAGTCTCGAATGATGCCCACGGCCTTTGCCGCAATGATCACGTCGGGGTGTTTCGGCGTGCTGCTCATCAGCGCTCCGACGTAGCCTTTTGCTCGCCGATCGCCGGCGGCGGCGAGTGCGCGGGCTCCGAGCACTCGCAGGACTAACGGTGCGGCTGGCGACGGTGGCTCGAGCTGGGCTCCCTTGACGTTCGCCTGTGCCACCTGCCCCGCGCTCGCATCGATCAGCACTTTGACCCAATCGCTCATCGGTCCGAGGGTCGAGGGATACTTGGCAAGCAGGTCGCGCGCCTCCTTATATTTCTTTGAGGCAACATACCAATAGATCCACTCCAGCAATATCCGGGCCGGCATGCGTGCGCCACCCGAGCCCGCCTCCTGCAGCGCCTTGGCAGCCTCCTCCAGCTTCGACTGATAGCGCAGGAGTCGGGCACGGCGCGCCTCGAACACCGGTCGCTCACTTCCCTCAGACGGAGTGAGCAGCGTGCCTGCTAGCTCGAGATTCCCCGAATCGAGGGCCGAGTCGATCGCGATGATTTCGCCCCACGGGACCGTGGGGCTCGCCATTGCCTCGAGGTCCTCTTTTTCGGGATACTTGTTGCCGTTTACGACACCGATGGCCGCCTTCAAACCCGCGAAAGGCGTCAGCTTGGCAACCGCGGGGTCGAGCGCACCGACAGCAGCTTTGAGTTCACTTGCGTCTCCGGTTTCGTACGCGACCACCGCACGAACGACGAGAACCTCGGGCGAGCGTGGATCGAGCTGCTCTATGGCTTTCTTGGCTTCTCCAAGCCGCCCTCCGACAAGCGCGACCCGTGCGGCCAGAGCTCGCGCTCGGGGATACGCCGCGTTGTACTTGAGCGCGCGAAGCGCTGCCCGGCGCCCCAGTTTCTCGTCGCCAGCAGCGATCGCCAAAAACCCGATCCAGGTTGCGATGCCGGGCGTCGTGGATACCGACAGCGCTCGCTTCAGAGACGCTGACTGTTCCTTGCCCTTGCCGTCGCCTCTAGCGATCAACGCGTCGACCACTGGCGGGATGAATCGCAACGGAACCGGCAGTTGTTTCGTCTGCTCCGCAGTCACCTTCGCGTCACCTGGCGGCTTGGGGGTACGCGACGGGTCGAGCGCCCAAGCGAGCCCCCGAAGTGCGCGACCTGCGGGCCTGTCACCAAAATTCCGAACGGCCGCGTTGACGGTCGCCTTCGACGCTTCGGTGCCGGTTTGCATCAGGGCGGCTCGGGCGAGGAATAGGTCGAACACGGCCGCTTTTGGCTCAAGCTTCTTCGCGAGCTGATACCGCTCCAGAGCACGCGCGTCGCCAGCCTGTTCGAGCACCACGCCGGCCAGTAGCTGATAGTGGGCGTCTTCTCCCGCCTTCTTGTCCCACTTCGGCAGGAACGCGGCCGCACCGGCAACGTCGCCTTCGACGAGGTACGAGGCCATCTTGCCAAACGCCAGACGCTCTTCTGCAAGGCCTACTTTGCGCGCGCGGTGGTAGCCCGAGTCGATGCCGACGGGTTCACCGGGCGCGAGCAGCGCGTTCAGGACGCGATTCTCGAGCCAGAGCCGAGCGCCCTCCTCGCTACGCGAATTCAGCTCGAACACCTTCGAGAGTTGGGCGTCAGTGCCCTTCAGCGCCTTCACGTCAGCGGCGTCGAGCTCGACGGCCACGCGACGATTGATCTCCTTGGCCTGCTCCAGTCGCTGCGCGGTTCGGTGCCGAGAGTATTGGTAGCCGCCGATGCCCACCCCGGCGACCAGCACGATCGCCACGACGAATACCCACCCGCCACGAGTTCGCTCACGCGGGGCCCGTTCCCACGCAGGTGCCGCGCCGCCCTCGGGTTCGAAAACCCCGACTTTGCTGAGGTGCTTCAACACCGTCCGAGGATCCGGCTGCGACGAATCGTCCGCGGGCAAGCCGAGCTCGGCGGCCGGTTGATGGTCGAACGGTACGTCCGGCACGTCGGCTGGTCCGGGGCCACCGCGGCGCAGGGTGGGTAGCGAATCGCTTCCCGGGTACTCTGCCAGTCCCGGAGGTTGCGCGGCGACCGGTACCGGTGGCGGCACAAACGGCGCCGCGGACTGCGGCGCCGCTTCGGCCGCGGCCCCGGGCGGCATCCGTGGCGGCACGACCGGCGGAGGAGCGGCGGGCGCAGCGGCCGCCGGCGGAGGTACGGGTGGTGGGCCGGCATCTGGCACGGACGGGATGCGCGGAGCAGGCGGCACGACTGGTAGGCCGCCCGGGGGGGGCGGCCGCGACGCCCGAACCGCCGACGCATGAATAGCGGCCACCGCCGGCGGCGCGGTGGACTCCCGGGTTCCCACCGACGGAGCTGCGGGCAGTGGGGCCAGCGGCTGCGGGGCGCTCGACGTGCGCGCTCCCGGAAGCGGCGGCGGCAACGACGAGGCACGCCGAGTCGGTGCCGCCGAGCGTGGATTTGGCACCGTGGGCTGCTCCTCCCAAGGTTCCGGTGGCGCCGAAGCGGTCGCTGCGGTCGGCGGAGGTATCGACCGCTGCCTCGGCACTGTTCGCGCCACCTCCGCCGCAACCGCTTGAATGCCCACCCGCTTTTGCAGCGCGATGTAAACGACCGCGCGGTCGTGCCATAGCCGGATATCCGCATCGGCCGCGTCGAGCTTCATCGCCCGACTCAAGACCTTCTCGGCGCGGATCGCGTCACCCCGACGCAAGAGCACCTCGCCCAGAAATCGATACGGGCGAGCGTCCCGCGGATTCGCTTTGCCGGAACCGACCAAGGCTGACTGCGCCTCGGGCAGCATGTCGGGTTCCAGGAACATGCGCCCGGCCGCCAGCATCACGTCGCCGTCGTCGCGGTGCCAAGTCTCGGCGCTCGAACCGACTTCGCGGACGAGATCGACTCGCCCAGAGCCGCCTAGATACGAACACAATGCGATGGTCGCGTCGGCGTCCGGATTCGCCCGCCAGGCCGCGACCAGCTCTTCGAGCGCTCCCATGCCGGGCGAGCATACCGGGCCAGTCCCATCAAAACGACCTCACAAACACAAAAAAGCGACGTCGCCGGCGTCGAATCGATGCATTGCGTTGGCGCTCCGGAGACGATTTCGGTAGCAAGGAGGCCATGTGCGGCGTGTTCGGCATCTATGGGCACTCAGAGGCCGCCAACTTGACATACTTGGGCCTGCACGCGCTGCAGCACCGCGGCCAAGAAAGCGCCGGCATCGTCACCAGCGACGGCCGTCAGCTATTCTCGCACAGGGGTATGGGCCACGTCATCGACGTGTTTCCAACAGAGCAGCTCACCAAGCTCCAAGGGCCTTCGGCAATCGGTCACGTCCGCTACTCGACCGCGGGCGGAAGCTTCCTGAAAAACGCCCAGCCGATCGCGGTGGACTACGCGCGCGGCTCGATGGCCATCGGGCACAACGGTAACCTGACCAACGCCGACGCGCTCCGCGAACAACTGGAGGCGCGCGGCTCGATCTTCCAAAGCGTGAGCGACACCGAAGTCGTCATCCACCTCATCGCTAAGAGTACACAGCGCGCGATAGAAGACCGGATCGCTGACGCGCTGGGACGGGTAAAGGGCGCCTACTCGTTGCTCTGCTTGACCCAAGAGAAGATGATCGCCGTCCGTGACCCGATGGGTATTCGGCCGCTGAGCATCGGAATCGTTCCCGGGTCTCCTAACGCATACGTCGTGGCCAGCGAGCCCACCAGCTTTGACCTCATCGATGCAGAGTTCGTCCGTGAGGTCGAGCCTGGCGAGATGGTCGTCTTCGACAAGCGCGGCATGCACAGCAGTCGACCCTTCGAAGACAAGCCTCCAAGCATGTGCATCTTCGAGTACGTCTACTTCGCGCGCCCCGATTCGGTCCTCGATGGCGTCAGCGTATACGAAGCTAGAAAGAACCTCGGCCGAGCGCTCGCTGAAGAACACTCCGTCGAGGCCGACTTGGTCATTCCCGTTCCCGACTCCGGTGTTCCGGCGACGATCGGGTACGCCGAGCGTGCCGGGTTGCCGTTCGAAATGGCGTTGGTGCGGAGCCATTACGTCGGGCGCACGTTCATCGAGCCCCAGCAATCGATTCGACACTTCGGGGTCAAGCTCAAGCTCAACCCGGTGAGTTCGACGCTGAAGGGCAAGCGAGTGGTCGTCGTCGACGATTCGATCGTTCGGGGCACGACGAGCCGCAAAATCGTGAAGATGCTTCGGGACGCAGGCGCGCGCGAGGTCCACATGAGAATATCCAGCGCACCAACGCAGTGGCCTTGCTACTACGGTATCGATACACCGACGCGGAGCGAACTGATCGCATCGAGCCACTCGGTCGAAGAGATCAATCAATACATCACCAGCGACACGCTGGGTTACCTCAGCCTCGACACGATGCGCGCAGCGGTCGATCGCGCCCGGGAGCCGGTGTCTGAATCCAAGCACCAGCTCCCGATGGCTACAGAGCCGGGTCGCGACGT